>DAOTYR010000282.1:0-1641 GCA_034434655.1 Chloroflexaceae bacterium | reverse complement strand
CGCGCACGTCCTGTGAGTAAGACTTCGTCTATGACCCCTCCTGTGAGCATTCTCATCTCCGGTCTCGGCGAGAGGACCCACGACTATCTGATCCCGCGCCTGACGCAAGAGGGTTATGAGGCAAGTCTGGCGGTCGGCTTGCAACAAACCCTCGACATGCTGCGCAGCCGAACTGATCTCCTGTTGCTCGACTTACCCTCGGCTAACGAGGTGATCCATATTCCCACCATCCGCGCGGCCTGTTCGGCAACGCTGATCGTCATCGGCCCGGCTCGCAATGACCGGCTGGTGGTCAGCGCGCTGGAACTGGGCGCCGACGATTATGTGCAGCGGCCCTTTCGCACCGAAGAATTGCTGGCACGCATTCGCGCCCAGCTCCGGCGCCGCAGTGGACAATCCGGCGCCCTGGTCTATGGCCTGCTGAGCCTCGACCCGCAAGGACACTGGGCCACCCATGCCGGAAAGCCGGTTGAACTGCGCCCTGAGGCGTTCACCCTCTTGAGCTTGTTGGCGACCCGTCCTGGTCATCCCTACCCCGGTCCCGCGCTGGCCCAACGCCTGTGGGGAGCGGACGACCCCGCCAGCCTGGCGCGCCTCGCGGACATAGTCGAGTACCTGCGCACCCTGATCGAGGTTGATCCGCGCACACCCCTGATTCTCTGCGGAGACAGTGGGCAGGGGTACTGGCTGACGCACATGGCGCAGGCGCGCAACGCAGACTAACGTGAGCATGGGGGAACCAGGTTCCCCCCTACCCCTGCGTGAGGGCCAGGCCCTCCCGCGGGCAGGGGCGTGGGGAAACCGGGTTTCCCCACACCCCTGCTCCAGCAGCCTATGTTCACGTTAGCCGTCCATGCCGCCGGGCGGCACACCGCTCAATGAAAACGGGGGTGTGGGGGAACCTGGTTCCCCCATGCTCACGCGAGCCGTCCATGGAGCAAACCCTCCCGCGAGGGTCGTTTCACTTCGACGTAACGTAGCTACCAAAGCGTCATAGAGACGCCGCAAGCTCGTGAGCGCTGGAGCGCTTCCTGTTGCATTGCGCGGCAATCTACCATCCGCAATCTAAAATCTAAAATGGTAGCGACGGAGCAAGACGCGGGCAAGGCTCCAGCGCCACAAAGAAGGGAGCGACTCTTGGGTAAGGGCAAACCGAAGGGTAACATGGGGCGTGAGACAGGCCCGGCCTCGAAACCGGTGGGGGGATACGCCCTCGCAGCCGACTGGCCGGTGCATGAGGTGCTGCTCTCGCAGGACTGGGAGAAGCCCGGGGCGGCGATCACGCTCCTGGTCGCGCGCCGCTCGCCGAAGTCGGGCAGGGTGGCCGCGGCGCTTCTGCTGATCGACCTTGGCTGCCTCGGCGTAAAGGGCGCGCAGGTGCGGATGTTCAAAGATAGCGCCGAGTATAACCGGGACCTCCGTGCCCATGCCTTGAGCCTCCAGCCGATGGCGCCGGTCAGCCTGAACCTGGCGGCAAAGATCGTCTTCACGGGCCTGGAGTACGCCGCTCGTCTGGGCTTCAAGCCCGACCCGGTCTACGCCCAGGCCGCGCACCTGTTGTCCGGCGCCAACCCGGACGCTGAGCCGACGGCGGTGCCGACAGGGGGGCCGGACGGCAAACCGTTCTACGTCAATGGCCCC
>DAOTYR010000281.1:0-1835 GCA_034434655.1 Chloroflexaceae bacterium | reverse complement strand
GCCAACACTGTCTTGCGCAATTCGATCGCCGGTCTGATCGCTCAGATCGCGATCAAACTGCTCTCCTTCGCCTTCTCGGTGCTGATCATTCGCCAGCTCGGAGCCGGTGACTTCGGCCAGTATGCGGCGGTGATCGGCTTCGGCACGGTCTTTCTGTTCATCGCCGATCTGGGGCTGGCGCCCTACACGGTGCGCGAGGTGGCCCGCCTGCGCGATACCCCCGATGGCCAGACGCGCATCAGCGATCTCTACGCCGATGTGCTGGCCCTGCGGCTCATTCTGGCGCTGGTTGCCGGGCTGCTGGTGGTCAGCGCGGCCATGCTCACCGGGCGCCCCGCAATAATGATCGGCGCCATTGCGCTGAACGCCCTGACCGTGCTGCTCTATGCCCTCCACGGCAGCAGCGAGGCCGTGCTGGCCGGCCATGAGCGCCTTGACCTGACCGCCGGGATGCAGGTGGTCAACCAGTTGGTCTTCGTCTGTCTGGGGGGCCTGGCCCTCTGGCTGGGCCTGGGATACTACGGATTGATTATCGCCACGATGGCCGGCGTGGCCGTGATGACGGCGCTGGTTGTGCGCGCCGTCTGGAAGCTCGGCATCCGCCCGGGCCGGCCGACCCGCCAGGGCTGGATCCCCCTGTTGCGGGCCGCCTTCCCCTTCGGGGTCATCGGCCTGACGCTGGGGATTTCGTATCGCTTCGACACGGTGCTGCTCAACATCTTCAGCGGCGACGCGCCCACCGGCCACTATAACGCGGCCTACAATCTGGTGTTCGCCCTGGTGACCCTGTCGAACGTGCTCAACACGGCGCTCTACCCCTCGCTCTCGCGCCAGGCTGTCACCAACCCCGACAGCCTGCCGAAGATCTACGAGCGGCTGCTGCGCTACCTGCTGCTGGTGGCGCTGCCGATCGCCGTGGGGGGCTTCATCCTCGCCCGTCCGCTGGTGGGGTTCCTCTTCGGTCCTGAGTACGGGCCTTCAGCCGTGCTCCTGGCCATCTTGATCTGGGTCGTTCCGCTCATGTTCCTTTCGGAGTTCCTGGGCTACGTGGTGGTCATTGCCGGACGGGAAGCCCTGGTCGCGCGGGCGATCATCATCAGCAGCAGTGTCAATATTGTGGCCAACCTGTTACTGATCCCGCGCTATGGTGTGCTGGCAGCCGCAATCACTACCGTAATCACCGAACTGGTCCTGGTTGGGCAGTACCTCTGGCTCATGCGCGATTTGCTGGGCCAGATGCGCTGGGGCGCCCTGATGCGATCAGGGGCGGCAGTCATTGCTATGGGCACTCTGGTCTACGCCATCCGCGATCTGCCGGTGCTGGTAACGGTGGCCATAGGCGGGACGCTGTATGCCGGTCTGCTGCTGGCGATGCGGGTCGTCGGCCCCGATGAAGCCGCCTTTGTGCGTGGTCTGATCGCCGCGCGGCGGGCCACGGCCGAGCCATCGTAGGAGCACATGCATGAAGATCCTCCTCGCCGTCCATCATTTCCCGCCGCGCTACAGCGCCGGCGCCGAACTGTACACCTTCCGCCTGGCGCGCTGGCTGCTGGCCCACGGGCATGAGGCCGAGGCGGTCTGCGTCGAGACGCTCGACGCGGAGCGCGCGGCCGGCGTTGAGGCCGCGCGCGACACCTATGAGGGTGTGCCGGTCTGGCGGCTGCACCTGGGGCTGCGGGGCGCCCCGGCGAACTGGACCTACGCCAATCCTATGGTGGCGGGGTGGGTCGCCAGGCATATGCAAGCGAACCGCCCGGACCTGTTGCACCTGCACAGTGGCTATCTGATCGGCGCGGGCGTGCTGGAGGAAGCTCACCGCCTCGGTGTGCCGGGCG
>DAOTYR010000280.1:0-10907 GCA_034434655.1 Chloroflexaceae bacterium | reverse complement strand
CGGTAGAGCAGTTGACTCTTAATCAATTGGTTCAGGGTTCGAATCCCTGGGGGCCCACCAGTTCCGAAGCGCAGCCGCGGCTGCGCTTTTATTTTTGTAAAGTACCTGTTCACACCCGGGGGGAACCCACGCGCCTGGGAGCGCGGGCGTCCCGTCCGCGTCGCGTCTCCGCGAGCAAGCTGCCCGCGCTCCCAGGAGCAATGTGAACACTTACTTTGTAATGGTCTTTGAGAAATTCATCCGCTATGCCGGGCTGGCCGTGGGGCTGAAGCCCTCGGCTAGGGGAGGCGAAGGCCGCCGGCGCGGCCTAGAGCGGATGATGTATTCAACGACCATACGCCCTCAGCTATGGGATGCGAAGCCCGCCGGCGCGGGCGAGAGCGGATGATGTATTCAACGACCATCAGGCGCCTATGCGCCAGATGGCCGGCTCCGGCTCCACCAGGACCGATTGGAGGTTGTCGCGTGCAGGGATTGCTCCGTCTTTCAAAGGTGATTGACGCCTTCACCGAAGTCGTTGGCAACATTACCATCTGGCTGGTGCCGCTCGTGGTCGGGGTCGGCGTCTGGAACGTGGCGAATCGCTACGTGGGGCGCGCCATCGGCCGCACCCTCGGCTCGAACTTCTACATCGAGGCCCAGTGGTACATCTTCTCGGTGATCTTCTTCCTCGGCAGCGCCTACGTGCTCAAGCATGGCGGCCATGTGCGGGTGGACCTGTTCTACGCCAACTACCCGCCCCGCCGCCGGGCGCTGGTCGATCTGCTGGGTACGCTGTTGTTTTTACTGCCGTTTTGCGTGCTGCTGATCTATTTTTCCTGGCCCATCGTGCAAACAGCCTTCAAGATCCGTGAAATGTCGCCTGACCCCGGCGGGCTGCCGCGCTACCCGCTCAAAGCCTTTCTGATTGTCAGCCCTGTGCTGCTGTTCATTCAGGGCATCTCCGAGGCGATCAAGAACCTGGCCGTGCTCGTGGGCGCCGCCGATCCCTCCCTGGTCGCTGAGGAACAGAGGCGCGATACGCTGGAACTGGAGTAGACCGGGGACGGCGGAGACTCAGGGCGAACGATGTTGCGCCCCTGCTGGGCGAACGGCGTTGCGCCCCCAGGGGTAGGGAAACCCGATTTCCCCTTCCCCCGCGCATCTGCGCGAACGGGGCTGCGCCCCTACCGGCAGGAGGAAGGGGAAACCCGGTTTCTCCTTCCTTTCGGGAAAGACATGGTTCACACCTACGTTGCCGTTGGAGGGGTGCGGGGAGCCTGTGCCTCCCCCACACGGGCACGGACCAGGCCGCGCAGCGAAACCATATCAAATGCTCACGAAAAGACCTGAACAGCGTCGTTGGAGGTTGCATGAGCGAGTGGCTCGGTCCATTAATGTTTCTCGGGGCCCTGGTTATTCTCTCAATCGGGTACCCGGTAGCGTTCTCACTGGCCGCGGTGGGGATCATCTTTGGGATGATCGGGGTGAGCCTGGGGATCTTCGATCCCATCCTGATCCGCGCCCTACCGTCGCGTATCTTTGGCATCGCCTCTAATTTTACCTTGCTGGCGATACCCTACTTTATTTTTCTCGGCGCGATGCTGGAAAAATCGGGCCTGGCCGAAGATTTGCTCGACACGATGGGGGTATTGTTCGGGCCAATGCGCGGCGGGCTGGCGATCGCGGTGGTGGTGGTGGGCGCCTTGCTGGCGGCGACGACCGGGGTAGTGGCGGCCACCGTGGTGGCGATGGGCCTGATCTCCCTGCCGATCATGCTGCGCTATAACTACAATAAGCAACTGGCCACCGGGGTGATCTGCGCTTCGGGCACCCTGGGGCAGATCATTCCCCCCTCGGTGGTGCTGGTGGTGCTGGGCGACCAGCTCGGCGTCTCGGTGGGGCGGCTCTTCATCGGCTCGCTCATCCCCGGTCTGCTGCTGGCCGCGGCGCTGGCCTTCTACTGCTGGACGGTAGCCCAGATCAAGCCCGATATGGCCCCCGCCCTGCCGCTCGCGGCGCGCACGCTCAAGGGCGGCGCCCTCGCCCTGCGCGTGCTCAAGGTGATGGTGCCACCCCTGCTGCTGATCATGGCCGTGCTCGGCTCGATCTTCTTCGGTCTGGCCACCGCCACCGAGGCCGGCGCGGTAGGCGCCCTCGGGGCGACCATTCTGGCGGCCTTCAACCGGCGCCTGAACTTCAGGACCTTCCGCGAGGTGTCCGACGCAACCCTGCGCACCACCACGATGGTGATCTTCATCCTGATCGGCTCGACCGCCTTCTCCCTGGTTTTCCGGGCCTTGAGCGGCGATAAGTTCGTCTACGACATTATGACCAACCTGCCCGGCGGCTTCTGGGGCTTCATGGTCGCCAGCATGCTGATCGTCTTCTTTCTGGGGTTCTTTATTGACTTCTTCGAGATCTGCTTCATTGTCATTCCCCTGTTCGTTCCGGTCGCGCGCGATCTCGGGATTGACCTGATGTGGTTCGGCGTCATCCTCGGCGCGAACCTGCAGACCTCGTTCCTGACCCCGCCCTTTGGCTTCGCCCTGTTCTACCTGAAGGGCGTTGCCCCGCCCGAAGTGACGACGCAGGACATCTATCGCGGGGTGTGGCCGTTTATCGCGGTGCAACTGGCCGTCGTGATCCTGGTCATCCTCTTCCCTGCCCTGGTAACCTATTTGCCCTCGGTGTCCTTTGGGCGGTGAACCGGGGCTGCTCCCTGGGGCCAGGGGGTATCTGTGAACATGGGGGAACGTGGTTCCCCCATACCCCCGTTTTGGGGAAACCCGGTTCCCCCCACCCCCGCCCGTTCACCGCGGCAAGCGCGCCGCCGGGTCGCCCAGCAGGGCGTAGTTGCGCGCGTCGTTGCGGGCCACCCAGAGCTGGGCCAGTTCCAGCGGGTCCACGATCTTGCCGAACTTGATGTTTTCCAGTTCGTCGGTGAGCGCCATGGCCCGCGCCCCCTGCACGATGTTGAAGTCGTCGGTGGCGTTGCCCGCCGGCTCGCCCAGCAGCAGACGGGCGATCACATCCTCGAAGGCCTGGGTCTGCGAACGGGCGCCATCGGTCCCGCTGAACGAGTAGGTCCAGGCCCGCTCGACATGGCCGATCACCGCCTGGACACCGCTGAGGAGCAGGCGTTGCGGTAACTGGCCAATCAACGGGAAGGGGGCCACCTGGGGGCGGGTCCGCGCCGCGTCGAAGATGAACTCGTCGCGGTCAGGACAGCCCGCGCCGTAACAGGCGAAGAGCAGCGCCATAGCGCCCTCCAGATGGGTCCGGGCGTCCAGGTCCTCTCCGGCGAACCAGTGCTCGCGCCGCACATTGCCCGAACCGTTCCAGTCCTGGGTCACCAGGGCGCCCTGGTGCAGCACCAGGCGCGGGTCGTTCAGCGGCAGGCCCATGCCATGGCAGGCCGCGAACAGCAGCGCCGGGGCCTTGCCATCGCCCTCGCCGCGCACGATCCCCTCCAGCGCGGCCCGGCTGGCTTCGCCCGCCACGAACGGGCGCGCCACGAAGCCCTGCTTGTGCGGCACATTGGCGGGGTCCCCGGTCCAGCGGATCAACGGGCGCACCAACTCCTCGGCGCTGCGCCGCGTCGCGACGTCCATATCGTGATGGGTCGCGTAGTAGATCACCTCGTTGCGCACCTGGCTGGCCCGGTCAGGCCGTTGCTCGAAGCCGGCCAGACGTTCGGCATAGGTGGTGTAGTCGGCCAGACGGTGGTTGCCGTCGGCGTCGGTGAAGCAGAGCCGCCCGACGGCCCAGAAGAGGTCCAGTTCGTACTGGAAGGTAAAGGGAATACAGCGCGTGTCGCCAGGGTAGAGCGGACCGGGCAGACCGAGGAGCAGCAGGTAGTAGGGCACGCCGCGACGCGGATCGACCGGACCCTGGCTCACCCCGTGGCGGGCCAGCCAGCGCCCGGCCCGCTCATTGGGGTGGTAGATCAGCACGGGCGGGATCTGGCCCCAATGCTCGCGCAGGTTTTTGCGACCATTGTCGGTGTGCCGGTTCACCCAGGCCCCGGCATGCTCGCCGGCCACGAAGGTCACCGCCGGCGCGCTGAGGCCCATCTGGGTCATCCGGTGGGCGATCAACGGCCAGACGGCCTTGATCACCCCGGCGCTCTCGGTGGCGTTGATGACCAACGCCCAGCGGGCCTGGGCCAGATCGAGCGGGTCAATGTCGCGGGTCACGCCGAGGTGGGTCGTTTCCGCAACCTCTTGTTTCGCCTTGTAGACACCCTGCAACTCGGGCGGTTCGGCGCCGAGGGCGCTGCGGGCCAGGTCGCTCGCCGAGGCGGCGTCAATGCGCAGCAACGGAGCGCCCTCAGGCGAAAGACCGTTGGGATAGAGTTCGTCGCCCGCGCCGGGGCCTTCACCGCGGATGAACAGCAGCGGGCCCGCGGCGAGGCTTGCCGCCGCCGCGGGCGGCGCTGCCGGCGCCTCGGGCGCGGCGGCCCCGCGCGCCGCCGCCTCCGCTCCGATCCCCGCCAGCGCCCCCAGACGCGCCGCCAGGGCCTCGAGCCGCTCCATAAGCGCCCCAAGGTCCGCGCGCAACGCCACCGCCTCGCGGTACAACGCCTCTACCCCGGCCTGACCCACCAGCGCCGGCGCGCCGGTCGCCGGGCGCTGGGCGGCGCGCGGGTGTTCGACCGCCTCGATGGCGATCGCCGCCAGGCCACTGTCGGCGATCAGGCGGTAGGGCACATGGGCATAGCCCGGCCCATCCAGGTTCTCGGCGCCCCAGTCCAGGCCCCAGGAGTTGCGCGCGATGAAGTATCCGCCTCCAGGCGCCTCCGCGTCATCACGGTAGCCCAGCAGGGCCATGGCGTGGCCGCCCCGCCGCGCCTCACCCGGCAACGGAAAGCGCACTCGCCCCAGGGCGCGCCCCTGCCACGAGCCGTTCCAGTGCTCCCAGATGTAGAGGCCGATCAGCACCGGATACCCCTGTGCCAGCGCCTCCTTGATCTGCAGCACCCCCTTCGCCGGCAATTTCCGAAACGCCGTCACCCGGCGGAGTCTGGCCTCGTCGAACGCCTGCGCGGGCGGGCGCTCGTGACCCGGGCGGATGGGGTCACTTGGCGCGGGCCGGTAGGGCCAGGTCGCCTCGGTGCAGATGCCCAGGTCCTGCAACACCCGCACGCCCACGAGCGGATCGGTGCCCACGTCGCCGCGGATGCCGTCGCGCTCCTTACAGGCCCAGTAGAGGAACTGTTCCGAGAGATCGGTCGGATCGCCGCTGCGGGCCTGGAAGAGCGCGGCCAGGGTGAAGGCCACGCAGGAATTGCGCACCCCCTGATTGCCGGGCGGCGGCAGGTGCGCCGGCGGATCGACACGGTCGGGCAACGCCGTGGGCGCCGCGAAGGCGGTGACCTCCACGTCCTCATAGGCATCAATGACCAGCCCGGCGCCGACCTCCAGTTCCACCGGCACGCTGAACGAGACGCCCCCGGGCAGCAACGCCTCGGCTGCCTCGGCCAGCGCGCGCACCTGCCCTTCGGGAAGTTCCAGCGCCTGCGCCAGGGCTTGCATCCCCGTGCCGTACTGCTGGTTGCTCGAACGAACCGTGGCGTAGAACTCTTCAACGCTGGTGATCCAGTACAGCGCCAGCTTGTCGCGCACCGCCGCGTCCATCGCTTCGATGCGTTCAAGGGGGGTCAGAGGGATATAGGGCATCTCTCTTCCTGGTAGATCTAACGTGAACATAGGCTCTCGAAGAGGGGAAGGAGGAAACCGGGTTTCCCCACGCCCCCGCCCCGGTGGGAGGGTTTGGGAGGGCTTCGCCCTCCCAGGAACAACCGTATGTTCATTGCGGCGTTATGCGGCGGAGCCGCATGGACGACTAACGTGAACGTACGCCCTCGGCGAGAGGACTGGGGAAACCGGGTTTCCCCAGTCCTCTCGCCGAGGGCGTGGGCCGGCGCACCTCCCACGCCTCACGGCATCCTTGCCAGCACGCCCTGGATCAGCGCGGCGAAGCGGGGGCGCGCCTGCTCACCGGCGGCGAGCACCTCCTCGTGGTTGGCCGGCGGGCCATCGGGCAGGGCCAGATTGGTGATCAGCGAGAGGCCGAGGACGCGCATCCCGCCGTGGCGGGCCACCATCACCTCGGGCGCGGTGGACATCCCCACCGCGTCGGCGCCGAGGGCGCGCAGGAGGCGCAACTCGGCCGCGCTCTCGAAACTCGGCCCCGCCACCATACAGTACACCCCTTCGCGCAGCGGCGTCCCCTGCTCCGCGGCAACGGCGCGGGCCACCGCCGCCAGTTCCTCGTCGAAGGCCCCGACCATCGCCGGGAAGCGCGGGCCGAGCCGGTCATCGTTCGGACCGATGAGGGGATGATGGCCGGCCATACCCGGCAGAAAGATCTGGTCGCTGATGCGCATGATGTCGCCCACCTGCCAGTCGGGGTGCAACCCGCCCGCGGCGTTGGTTACGATGAGCGTGTCGCATCCCAGGGCGCGCAGCGCGCGCACCGGGAAGGTCACCTCCTGCATCGTGTAGCCTTCGTAGAAGTGAAAGCGCCCGCGGAGCACGGCTACCGGTTGCCCGCTCAACCGCCCCACCGCCAGTTCACCCCGATGGCCCGCCACCTTCGGCTGGTGAAACCCGGGAATGTCCTGGTAGGGCACGACAACCGCCTGCTCCAGCGCATCGGCCAGCGCGCCCAACCCCGAGCCGAGGATCAGGCCCACCCGTGGCATGAGCGTCAGCCGTTCGGCGATCCTGGCCCGCGCCTGTTCGATGAGAGCGTAGAGTTCCATAGCATTCCACGACACTGGCCGGGGGAGATGGGGGAATCTGGTTCCCTCGTCTCCCCCAGCCCGACGCGCGGTGTTCCGTTACTGCTGGCGCAACAACTCGCGTTTGCGAGCCTCAAACTCATCAATCGAGAGAATGCCCCGATCACACAGCGCGGCCAGTTCTTCCAGCGTGCGCCGCACCTCGACCGGCGCGGAGTCGATCGGCGCCGAGGCCGCGGGATACAGCCGGTCGAAGTAGCGAAAGTTCTGCTCCAACTGGCGCCTGGCCTCGAGCAGCGCCCGTTGGAACGCCAGCGGCGCCTCGATCCGATCGATCAGATTGGTGCCGGGATCGCCCCCGGCCGTAAACACCGTAACCGTGCCAAAGTTCAGCAGGCGCCCGGTGAAACTCTGGTGCAGGGTGACCTCGCTGATCTTCTCCAGCGCCACCTCATTCACCCGCTTGCTCAGCACCCCCTGCACCTGGAGCAGGCGCCGGTCGGTCACGATGTGTTGTTCATGGTGCCAGCGCAGAAAGTCAAGGAAAGCGCTGAACAGCACCACCACGCTGATGCCCACACAGATCAGCAGGATCAGGTTGCTGGCGGTGATGCCGCCGACGGTGAGCGTGGCCGTATCGAAGGCCATATGCGAGGCCATGCCGGCAGCGACGAGCAGGGCGATCAGCGCCAGTTCGGTCACGATATTGGCGATCAGGACGAAGAGATGCTGGCGGGCGACGTAGAGTATCTGCTCCCCGCGACCGAGCAGATGGTCAAGGTAGGCCATGCGGTGCTCCTCATTCGATGCGCAGAACCTCATCCAGGAAGGCGACCGAACGCAGATCGCGCTCCAGGAGATGGCGCAGGTAGGCCCGGAGCAGGCCCTCGGCCTCGCTCCGAACCGCCGGTGAAAGCCGGAGACCCTCGACAGCCATCAGGGGCTGGCTCTGCAAGTAGCGTACCAGGCGAAAGGCCGCGCCGCTCATGGTGATCGCCGCGCGGTCGGCATCCTCGTGCTTCGGGCAGAGCACCCCGCCGAGCGTGGGGCTGAAGCGGCTGGCGGCCTCCGTCAACACATCCTGGCAGACCACGCAGTGGTGCAACTGCGGGCGATAGCCGGTCAGGTGCAGCAGGCGCAGTTCGTACCAGCGCAGCGCGAGGTCGGGGTTCGCGCCGCGATCCAGCGCGGCAAAGGTCTGCGCCAGCATCGCGTAGAGATCGGGGTGCTCGTCGTCCTCCTCGCTGAAGCGATCGTACAACTCGGCGGCATAATAGGCGCAACTCAGCCGGGGCAACTCGGCGCGCAACGTCGCGTGGCTGTCGCGAATCTCGCTCTGGGTGACAATGTCGAAGGTTCGCCCGATGGCGAGCAACAACCCGACGCGGGTAAACAGTTCCAGGTGCCCCGCGAGCTTGCTGGTCGTCTTGCGGATGCCTCTGGCGAGCACCCGGCGCTTTCCGCCCGGCGTGGCGAGCAGCATCAGCCGGTCGGCCTCGCCCAGATCGCTCCGCCGGAGGATCAACGCTTCGGTTCGATAGATGCGCTCGCGCATGCCTGGTGCTCGTCGGGCTTCTCGCGCGGTCTGGCCGCGCAACGACCGGATGAAAGAGTAAGTTCCCGGGAGGGCCGGGGCCTACCCTTCCCGCCGGCAATCGCTTACCTAGCGTAGCAAACAAGTATAACCGAAAATGGCCCCTCGCGCCCGGCCACCGTGTCATTTTATGTCAACGGAAAGGTGGTCGCCACGATCCAGGCGAACAACACCGCGTTCACCAGCGCGCCCACGACGATCGTGCCGGTGCGCCGGTAGAGCAGACCGCTCAAGAGGCCGTAGAACACGAAGTAGACCACGAAGAGCGGGGCGATCAGCACCAGGAAGAACAGTTCCCGCGGGTTGAGGACGATGGCCAGGATCAGGCCGCCAAAGAAGGCGCCCTTCGTCAGCGCGTAGGCCCCTCGCGGCGCTCCCGCTCCGCGGGTCAGGCGTTCGTCGGCGAGAAAGTAGGGCAGCATGGCGGCGAAGACCGCCAGGAAGATCGGCCAGCGCGGGGGCGGCGGGAAGTAGTTGAGCGCGAACATGTGTGTCGGGACGCCGAAGCTCAGCAACACATAGCCAACCACCAGCAATGCGGCCGCCACGGCCATAAGGATGCCGCGCCGCCAGACGGCAAGGCCGCTCCACGCCGCGCGGCGCCCCCAGGTCAGCAGCGCCAGACCCGTGGCAGTGAGCAACCCGTAGAGGCCAAAGAAGAGCGCCAGCGGCCCGCCGACGCGAATGAGCAGCAGATCCCCCGCGGGGATCAGGCGCAGGAGCGGAGGCGCGAGCAGCGCCGGAACGAGCGCCACGGCCCACCAGCCTCGCCGCGGGAAGGGCGCCGCCTGCCCGCCGAGGGGGCCGATGGGCTGCACGAGGTGCACCAGGGGCCAGTAGAGCAGCACGGCCCCGGTATACACCAGCCCCAGGGCCAGCAGGCGGTTGTCGAGAAAGCCCGCCCCGGGCGGCGGCGCCGCCGTCAGCGGCATGGTGGCCTGGAACCAGCCCAGGGCTTCGGCCATGCTCACCCGGTGAAACAACACCCGGATATGCTCGGCCCCCGGCACGAACACCACTCGCCGCCCCGTGCCCGCCGCCGGATCACCGTAGGTCTCTCCCGGCACGCCCCCCGGCCCCGCCGCCGCCATGAGCACCGCCTCCGCCAGCGGTCGCAGGCCGCCCTCCAGGGCGCCCGTCAGCACCAGCAGATTGGCCGGGCGCGTGGCCGTCGTTCCCTCGTAGACCAGCGAGACCGCGACCGTCGCGGCGATCTCGGGCCGCTCCATCGCGTAGCGCGCCACCGCTTCGCTGCCCATGGAGTGCCCGACCAGCCCCACCCGCCCATCACCCTGCGCGCGCGCATGGGCCACCACCGCGTCGAGCGCGGTTCGCAACTGCCGGTAGCGCCCTTCGCGATCGGCCAGATCGCCCCGGAGCGGCGCATTGTTCTGACCGTGCCCGGGAGCGTCGAAGGTGAGCGCCAGGTAGCCATTGCGCGCCAGGGTGAGGGCGAACGGCTCCATGATTTGCCGCGAGGCGGCAAAGCCATGGGCGATCACCACCGCCGGGGCCGGCCCCGCGCCTGCGGGCCGGTAGACCGTGACCGGCGTCGTGCCCAGGGTGAGATGTTCGATCCCCGCCAGGGGCGCCCGCGGGGTGATCAGCAGCCAGAGCCCCACGCCGAGGGCCGCCAGACCGGCCAACCCCGCCAGGGTTCGCGCCAGGCGCGCCGGCCACCGGCGCAGGGCCGGCTCCGCCACCTGCTTCGCGGCGGCCAGCCGCTGGTTCCGTGGCGCGCTCACGGTTGGCCTCGCCGCGCCGGTTCCGGCGCGATGGCCAGATCCAGGCCCTCGTTCAGGCTCCCGCGCCGGTAACCGGCCAGATCCAGCGTCACATGGCGGAAACCGGCCACCGCGCGGATGCGCTCGACCACCTCGACCGCGTGGTTCACCAGCGCCGGCATCTCCGCCGGCTCGACCTCGATCCGCGCCAGGTCGCCGTGGTGCCGCACCCGGTACTGCCGCAGGCCCAGTTCGCGCAGGATCTCCTCTGCCGCCTCCACTTGCGCCAGCTTCGCGGGCACAATCGGCATGCCGTAGGGCACACGCGAGCCGAGGCAGGCAAAGGCCGGCTTATTCCACACCGGCAGGCCGCGCGCGCGCGCCAGGGCGCGGATGTCGGCCTTGGTCAGGCCGGCCTCTTTCAACGGCGCGCGCACGCCATGCTCCAGCGCCGCCCGCGCCCCCGGACGGTGGTCGTCCAGATCGTCGAGGTTCTCGCCGTAGAGCACCCAGGGTAGACCGTGCTGCTCGGCCAGGGCGCGCAGGCGGGTGAACAGTTCGGTTTTACAGTAATAGCAGCGATTGCGCGGATTGGCCGCGTAGCGCGGGTCGGCCATCTCGCCGGTCTGGATGACCAGATGGCGCGCGCCGATCAGGCGCGCCAGTTCCTCCGCCTCCCGCAACTCGCGGCGCGGCAACGACGGCGAATCGGCGGTGACGGCCAGGGCGCGCGCGCCCAGGGCGGCATGCGCCGCGTGGACCAGCAGCGCGCTATCCACGCCGCCCGACATAGCGATCACTGCGCCGCCCAGGTCCCGCAGGATCGCCTGCAAGCGCGCCGCTTTGGCGGCAAGTTCAGGGG
>DAOTYR010000279.1:0-17388 GCA_034434655.1 Chloroflexaceae bacterium | reverse complement strand
ATGGTCACCTCAGCCCTCCATGCGGCTCCGCCGCACCACGCCGCCATGAACATACGGTTGTTCTTGGGAGGGCGCAGCCCTCCCACACCCTCCCGCGGGTGGGGGCATGGGGAAACCTGGTTTCCCCATGCCCCTGCTTGGAGGCCAGACCCTCCCGCATCTCGGGAGGGCTGCGCTCTCCCGAACCCTCCCACCGGGTGAGGGGATAGGGAAACCAGGTTTCCCCCTGCTCCAAACGGGGGCGATGCCCTCCCACACCCTCCCGCTCCGCGGGGCTATGTGCGCCTCGCTACGCCGCGGCGCCGGCCGCACCCTTGCCCAGATAGGCCTCGATCACCCGCGGGTTGCTGCGGATGGCCGCGGCGTCGCCCTCGGCGATTTTGGTGCCGTAGTCCAGCACCGTAATACGCTCGGAGATGGCCATCACCAGGCGCATATCGTGCTCGATCAGCACCACCGTGAGGCCGAGATCATCCCGCAAACGGCGGATGAGCGCCGTGGCCGCGTCGGTCTCCTGGGGGTTCATCCCCGCCGTTGGCTCATCCAGCAGGATGAGCTTCGGCTCGCCGGCCAGGGCGCGGGCGATCTCCAGGCGCCGCTGGTCGCCGTAGGGCAGGTTCTTGGCCAGTTCGTCGCGCTTGTCTTCCAACCCCACGTACGCCAGCAGTTCGCGGGCCTTCTGGCGTGCCCGGGCCTCCTCGCGGCGCACCCCCGCGGCCCTGGCGATGATCCCCCAGAAGGGCGCGTGCAGGTGGGTGTGCATCCCCACCAGCACGTTCTCCAGCACGGTCATGTTGTCGAACAGACGGATGTTCTGAAAGGTGCGGCGCATTCCCAGGCTCGCGATGATGTCGGGACGGGCCCCGGCGATGGAGGTTCCATCGAACATCACCGTCCCTTTATCGGGCTTGTAGATGCCGGTAAGAATGTTGAAGAACGTGGTCTTTCCGGCGCCGTTGGGGCCGATCACGCTGACAATGCGGCCCTTCTCCACGGTCAGGGTGACATCGTTGACCGCGACCAGGCCGCCAAAGGTTTTGGTCACATTGCGCGCTTCGAGGATATGTGCCGTCATATGTTTTTTGTTCTGCGCATGGATGGGTCCGCGTACCTGCCCACGGGGCGAGAGTATGCGGAAACCCGGTTTCCCCATACCCCTTGCTTGAGGGCTTTACCCTTGCACCCTCTCCTGCGGGCGGAGACGTAGGGAAATCCGGGTTTCCCCACGCCCCTCTCCCGGTTCCGCGAGAGCCTTCGCCCCCCGGGAACCCTTGTTAACCGCAGGGCAACCAGCTTGCCCCATACCCCCGTCCGCCGGGGAAGCCACTTATGCCGATTCGGCGGCGGGACGGGCCGGCGGCGCTGCTTCTTGCGAAGGCGGCTCCTCATCGGCGTGCAGTTCCTCGCTCCGCCGCTCGTCGGGCAAAATGCCCTGGGGACGGAAGATCATCATCAGCACCAGCAGGATTCCGAAGAGCAGGCGCTGGTACTGGGTCGGGTCGAAGGCTGCGGGGATGGGCACGCCGGCCCGCTGGGCATCGCGCAACACCGTGGCCATGCGCGGAAGGATCTGCAAGTCCAGCAATGTGACGATCACCGCACCGAGGATGGCGCCGGGAATGGACCCCATGCCCCCCAGGATGACCATGGCCAGAATGTTGATCGAGCGCAACAGGTCGAAAGTCGGCGGATTGATGAACAACTGCTTGGAGGCGAACACCACCCCCATCGCCCCGGCGAACGATGCGCCCACGGCGAAGGCCATGAGCTTCATCCGCACCCGCGGAATGCCCTGGGCCACCGCGGCGGTCTCGTCCTCGCGGATGGCCTCCCAGGCCCGTCCGATCCGCGAGTTTTTCAGACGGCTCACCACCACCACGGTGAAGATCACGATCAGCAGCACCACGAAGTAGAAAAACTGCTGGTAGAGCTGGCTATCGCTCAGGTTCCAGCCCAGCGTATCGCGGACGAAGCCGGCCAGGATCAACGGCGGGCGCTCGATCTCGCGGATGCCCTGCGAGCCGTTGGTCATGTTGATCGGGCGATCGAGGTTATTGGCGAGCACCCGGATCACCTCGCCGAACCCCAGGGTCACAATCGCCAGATAGTCGCCCCGCAGCCGCAGCACCGGCAAGCCGAGCAGGATGCCGAAGATCGCGCCAATGGTCAGCCCGAGCACCACAAAGGGGTAGAACATGATCGGCGGCACCGGGCTCCATGCCGGGTTGATCTGGGTGATCTGGGGCGTGCTGAGAATGCCCCAGAGATAGGCCCCCACCGCGAAGAAGGCCACATAGCCCAGGTCGAGCAGGCCAGCGAAGCCCACCACCACGTTCAACCCCAGGGCCAGGGCCACGAAGATGCCCGCCTGGGTGGCGACGTCAATATAGAAGGGGTTGAGCGTGCCGAAGATCGGCATCACCACCAGCAACAGCGCCGCGGCAAGCCCCCCGCGGAACCAGAGCGGCGTGGCCGAACGGTAGACCATGAACACCAGCAGCAAGAACAGCACAAAGACAATGTCGGTGCGCAGGCTGGTGCGCGGGTTGGTGAACAGCAACCAGGTGCAGAGTGCCGCGTAGAGGCCGAAGAAGGCATAGGCTCCTGGCCCGCGCCCCAGGGCCGTTTTGATCCGCTCCCAGAAACGTGCTGATTGCGTCATTGGCGTCACATGGATGTTCCTGGGAGAGCCAGGCTCTCCCAGGCGAGAACGTGAGGGGAGCCGCCGAAAGCCCCACCCTCCGCGATCCGCTGGTTCCGCCCGTGGCGGATACGCACTCCGGCGAAGCCGGGACCAGTCTACCGCCGCGGGCGGAACGGGTGCTTGCAGAGAGACGTGGTCTCCCCGCGCCCCTCCACGACGGCAGCGCGGGTATGCACCATGCTCACACCTTCTGGGTAGTCGCCTCGCCGAGCAGACCGGAGGGCCGGAAGATCAGGATGAGGATCAGAATGCTGAAGGCCGCGATATCGGCATAGGCCGCGCCGGAGAAGGCCCCTCCGGTGAAGAGCGACAGGTACGAGGCCACGAAGGCCTCCAGAAAGCCCAGCACGATGCCGCCCACCAGGGCTCCGGTGATATTGCCGATGCCGCCGAGCACCGCAGCCGTGAAGGCCTTCAGCCCGGGGATGAAGCCCATGTAGGGGTTGACCGTGCCCACATACATCCCGAACAGCGCCCCCGCCGCGCCGCCCAGCGCCCCGCCAATCAGAAAGGTCAGCGAGATGATCTGGTTGACATTGATGCCCATCAGGCTGGCGGTGGAGCGATCCTGGGCCGTGGCGCGAATGGCCTTGCCCAGGCGGGTGGCGTTGACCAGATAGTTGAGCACGACCAGCATGACCACCGCGGCGCTCACAAAGATCAACGCCTTGGGGCTGATGATCACCGGCACCGGGCGCTCGCCGAGGTTCATCTCGAAAAGGCGGATCGGCGGGCCGAAATCGGGCGTGTTGAAGCGCGCATTGAAGCCCAGCGGGGTGCTGGTCATGATCAAGCGGGTCACATCTTGCAGCACCAGCGACACGCCGATGGCCGAAATCAACGGCACCAGGCGCGGCGCGCCCCGCAGCGGCCGGTAGGCCACCCGTTCGACGGTCACCGCCAGCGTGCCGCTGACCAGCATGCCTGCGGCGATGATCAGCAACACGAACAACAGACCAGGCATGGCCCCGAGGAGTCCGGACGCGGCGAGGGCCAGGCCCACAGCCGCGCCAACCACGCCCCCCACCATGAAGATCTCGCCGTGGGCGAAGTTGATGAATTCGAGCACACCATAGACCATGGTGTAGCCCAGAGCGATGGACGCGAAGAGAAAGCCGCGCACCAGGCCGTCAATCAGCACCTGGGGCAGAATCGTCCACGTGCGAACCAGCAGATCCGGGCGCGCGCCGATCTGTGCCAGGGCCAGCAGCGTCACCAGCAGACTCAGGGCAATGGCGCTCCCGATGACGAACAGGAGCATCTGTCCTACTGGACCGAGCACCATTCGCAGCACCTCGGCAAGGGAGCGCTGGCCGGCCTGTGGAGATGTGGTTGCCTTTGCTTCCGCAGCCATAACCCTCACCGGGGAGTATATCGCGTGGCGCGGGCCACGCCCTCGGTCCTTCGCTATCCACTACAGCAATCCATGCGGCTGCGCCGCACAACGCCGCAATGTACATACGTTTGTTCTTGGGAGGGCGCAGCCCTCCCAAACCCTCCCGCGGGTGGGGGCATGGGGAAACCGGGTTTCCCCATGCCCCTGCGGGGCGGGGGCGTGAGGAAACTGGTTTCCCCACACCCTACGTTAGCCCCACGGCACGCGACGGTAGGGGTGAACCTGAGTGATTCCTACGGCGCCGGGATCTCCAGGCGTGCCACCAGTTCGTTCTTGTTCCAGTCGTTGATGTCCACCACCTTCAGCACGAAGTAGGTGGCCACTTTGGGGTCGCCCTTATCGTTGAACTCATAGGCGCCGGTGATCCCCGTCAGTTCCGGCAGGTTCTTCAGCGCCTCGAGCACCTGGGCGCGGGTCGGCTTGCCGCCGGCATCGGCAGCCGCCTTGACGATCGCCGCCACACAGAAGTGTGACGCATCGTAGGCCTGGGCCGAGAAGGGCGGAGCATCGGCATTGAAGGTTGCCTTATAATCCTCGGCGAACTTTGCCGCGTTGGGGAACTGGCTCACCGGCGCGGCCACCGAGGTGTAGTGCATATCCTTCACCGCGTCGCCGGCCAGTTTCGCCAGGTCGGCGGCATCCAGGCCGTCCGGCCCGAGGAACTGCGCCGTGATGCCGCGGTCGCGCGCCTGGCGGAAGAGCGGGCCAGCCTGGTCGTAGATCCCGCCGAAGTAGATCAGATCGGGATTGGCGGCCAGGATGGGCGTGAGGATGGCCGAGAAGTCGCTCTTCTCCTCGGTGCCCTCGAAGCCCAGCACTTCCAGACCATTCTTCTCGGCCGCCTGGCGGAAGAACTCGGCCACCCCCTGGCCGTAGGCCGTGGTGTCGTGGATGATGTAGACCGACTTCACCTTGAGTTCTTCGCGCGCGAACTGCTCGCCCACCGTGCCCTGCACATCGTCGCGACCCACGACGCGGAAGGCCACTTCATAGCCGCCCTCGGTGATGTTAGGGTTGGTATTCGCCGGCGAGACCATCGGCAGCGAGGCGCTCTTGTAGTCGGGCAGCGAGGCCAGGGCCACGCCCGAGTTCAGGTGGCCCACCACGCAGAGGATGTCGGCGTCGGAGACGATGTTCTTGGCGTTGGCCGTGCCGACCTCGGGCTTGGCCTGGTCGTCGAAGGGCGCCAGTTCAAACTGGATGCCGGCGTCCTTGAGCAGCGCGTTGGCCTGGGTAATACCCAGCTCGGCCCCATTGCGGATACCGGTGCCCAGGGCGGCTTGACCGCCGCTCAGCGGGCTTTGCGAAGCGATCTTGATCGTGCCGATTTCGCCGCTCAGCCTGGCGGCCTGCTCGCCGACGTAGTCAACAATCGTGCCCGACGCCGCTTCAGGAGCGGCCGTGGGCGAGGGAGCGGCGGTAGGCGCCGCGGTAGGAGCTTCTGTGGGGGCCTGGGTCGGAGCTTCCGTAGGCGCCGCCGTCGGCGGCTCGGTGGGCGCGGCAGTCGGTTGTTGCGCCGCAGGCTGGCCACAGGCGGCCAGCAGCGCGCCTAGCAGCGCAACCAGCATCAGCAAACTCAATCGTCGCATCATGGCGTGAGAACTCCTTACGACTTGCAGAGCATCTGTGTCGGGCGTCACCGGCCCGAACCTTGAACCCTCATCGGCACGACCCATCGCATCCATGGGTGCGTGCCTTGCCCGAAGGCAGGCGCATCGGCCAGTACGTGCGGGGCGCCACCCCGTGCCCTATGCGCGCCGTCGCAACACCAGCGCATCCCACCCCCTTTCGTGTTTCCCACCGGTGGGTAGGCGTCAACTCTGAGCGTAAGAGTTGTTCGTGGAATGCGTCGCGGCATCACACGTTACCAAATATTATATACATGTCTGGATGGTAACAGTTGCGCAGTCTAGCGGATCGGCGCGAGATTGTCAAGTTGGGTTTCCTTGTCGAATGCGTACAAATGTGCTATACTCATTGTGCGCCCGCCCGCAGGCCGGACCATTAGGAGATACCGAACCTCGGAGCGATAGAATGGTCTTTGAGCAATTCATCCGCTACCCCTGGTCCTTTGGAGCGGGGTGTGGGGAAACCAGGTTTCCCCACCCCCCCGCCCGCGGGAGGGTGTGGGAGGGCGCAGCCCTCCCGCGAAGAACCTTCATGTTCATCCCGTCGGAGTGCGGCGCAGCCCCATGGACGGCGCTCGCCCGCGCAGCCGGGCTGCGCATCCACGAGCCCGCGGCGTGAGCCGCTGGAGGCACGCGGCGGAGAGCGGATCATGTATTCAAAGACCATGACACCGGCAGCGGCGCCCCCTATGGCGCCCCTCGAAGGAGCGCAGTTATGACCACTCCCGGTGGTGACGAGCGTACGGTCACGCGTACCTATCGCGCGGCCATACGCCTGGGCGAAGACTATATCACGCTTGAAGAAACGATTACCCTGCCCATTGACGCCAGTGATGAGGACGTTCAGCGGGCCGTTGACCTGGGCTGGCGCATCTACCACGCGCAACGCGAGGCGATCGAACAGCAGGTTGCCGCTGTGCGCGAGGCCCAGGGGCCGCATCCGGCGATCATGGTGCGCGATCCCGACGCGCCCGCCAGCGAGAAGCAGCGCACCTACATCGCAACCCTTCAGGATCAGTTGCGTTGGACGAGCGATCAGTTGGCCGCCTTTGCCGGCGAGCATGGCGTGGACCTGGTGACCATGACCAAGGGCCAGGCTTCGACCTTCATTGACGGCCTCAAGCGCCTGGCCGAAGAACGCGCCCGCTACGCCGTCGAACCGCGGCCCCGTGGCCACGAAGAGGTGCGCGCCGTCACCAACGGCGCGCCTCCGGCCACCGAGAAGCAGTTGCAGGCCCTGGCACGCCTGGCCCACTCGCGCGCCCTTGACCTGGACGCGGAGCTGGTTCGCCGTTTCGGGGTTGACAGCGGCGCCCTGAGCGCCGATCAGGCGCGGGCGCTGCTCGGCGAGTGGCAGAGCCGCGCTGCCCGTGTGGCTGGCCCCCGCCGCGAACCGGCCCCCGATGAGCAGCGCGAGGAGTAGGTGTTCGCATGGCTCCTGGAGCGCGGGCAGCTTGCCCTCGGAGACGCGACGCGGGCACGGTGACTGCCCCCCTCCCCAGCCCTCCCCCCGCTGGGGGGAGGGAGTCTGGCGCCTCCCCCCAGCGGGGGGAGGTCAGGAGGGGGGCAGAACCCTGCGCACGATGGTCACCTCAGAACGCAGAAAACCGGAACTACAATGTTCCGCGATGCTCCAGCCAGTCGCCATTGGGGATGCGGCGCATGCGGCCCTGGCGTATGAGGCGCAGCGCCCGTTCCGCGGCAAGGTACACCCAGGCCCGCTGCGCGCCGCTCGCCGTCTCAACCTCCAGGGCCACCCGTTCGTACAGATTGGAAGCCCGCCCGGCGACAAACCCCTCCAGCCGGTCAAGCGCGGCCAGGATCTCCGGGTAGAACGCAGGGTGGACGGCGATCAGGTCGCCGCGCACCACGTCGGCGGGGGTCGCCAGTTCGGGCGCCGTGGTGAGAAACGGAAACGGGCCGGGGCTAAACAACGCCGCCCCGCGCAAGACGGCCCGGGTTTCGGCGCTGGTGCGCCCGACGAGATACTGCTGGTAGCTTACCCCGCCGGGCCGCAAGGTGCCGTAGACAAAGAAGGGCAACTGCATCGCCATCAGGAACTGTTCACACCCGGGGTAACACGTGGGTCTGGAAGCAAGGGCAAGACGCCCTCGTCGCGGCTGCGCGGGCAAGGTGCCCGCGCTCCCAGGCGAGACGCCCTCGTCGCGGCTGCGCGGGCAAGGTGCCCGCGCTCCCAGGCGAGAGGTGAAGACGTACCGCCATCAACGCTGCCGGGCAGGGGCGTGGGGAACGCCAGCGTTCCCCGCGGCGCAACCCGCCAGGTTGCCACCGCGCGCCTCCCCCGGGCAGGGAGACGGGGAAACCGGGTTTCCCATCTTCACGGCAGACGCCCCTACAACCCGAAACGTCCCACATTCAGACAATGGTCGCTCCCGCGGAAGGTACAGTCGGTGTGAAAGGCCAGCGGGCGCACCTGGTCGTTCGTGAACATGTAATCGATGCGGATCAGCGCGAACGGCAAGGTGATGGCCCGCGGGCGCCAGCTAAAGCCGAAGCCGACGCCCGCGGCGCGATGCGCGTCGCGCAGACCGGCGGAGAGGTCGAAGTAGGCCTGTTCACGTTCGGTCACGTTCATATCTCCGGCAACGATCAGCGGATCGCCGGTGCGGGCCTGCAGGTCGTCGATGAAGGCGCGGATGGCGCTGATTTGCTGATCGCGTATACCCATATTGTAACAAAAAATCAGATGGCACCCCTCGACCCGGATCAGGGGCGGCACAGGATGGGCATTGACCACCATCACCGGACGCCCATCGATGTCCAGCCGCGCCCAGGCCAGCCGCAGGGCGAACTCAGGGGCCTGTGGGCCTTCAAACACGCCTGATTCGAGAACCGGGTAACGACTGAGGATGGCCGTGCCCAGCGAATCGCGTTCGGGACGAATGACCTGGTAGGGGTAGCGCGCCGCCAGCTGGCCATTCGCGCCCAGGGCCTGCGCGTTCACTTCCTGGAAGGCTACCACATCAGGCTGGCGCGCGTCGAGCACGGCCAGCATTTCCTCGGCAGGGACGCGGTAGAAGTAGAGGTTCCAGGCGAGCACCGTCACATCGCGATCGCTCGCGGGAGGCGGGGCAAAGTTCAGCGCCGGGGGGTAGAGCAGCAGAAAGATCATGCTGGTTGCCGCCAGGGCCATACGCAACGTGACCATGTTCCGCAGCAGCGCCAGGGGCACGAGAAACAGGGTTGCGGCAAACAAGTAATGGGCAAACACCTGGGCCAGCGCCAGGACGCCCTGCCGTTGCGGGGCGATCAGCGTCACCAGCACGAACAGCACCAGCGCCAGAGGATAGAGGGCCAGCGTGAGATCGCAGATCAGGCGCCACGGGGGCAGGCGCGAATCTCCTATGCGCATGGAGCGTCTCCGTGAAGAAAGGCAGGTAATGGTTCCTGTGCCTCACCCGGCTCACACTATAGCAGACTGCTGTGAACAGAGGGCAACCAGGCGAGTCGGGGCCGAGGTGAACATACTCCCGGCGGCAGGGTGGGGGCGGGCGCCGCTTCGAGCAGGGGGATGGAGAAACCTGATCTCCCGCCCGTTGGGGGAGGGAACCGGCCACCTCCCCCCAGCGGGGGGAGGCTGGGAGGGGGAAACCCGGTTTCCCCGTGCCCCCACCCGGTGGACGGGTGGGGGCGGGCGCCGCTTTCGAGCAGGGGGATGGGGAAACCTGGTTTCCCCAACACTCTACGGAACCGGCAGGTACGCCCTCAACCAGGCCGTCAGAGCCGTGACCTCGCCTGGCAGAAGCGGCAGCGCAGCGACGCCGGTGGGGTAGCATTCGAGCGCGCCCGCGCCCGGATAGAGCAGCGCCACCCCCAGAGCGGCTCGCGCGCCGTCGGGCGTGCCGAGACTGCCCAGGTAACTGTAGGCCTCGGCCAGGGCCTCGGCGGGAACCCCGCCAGCGGCATCGAGGCGGTATTTGGCATCGAGCACCAGCAACTGCGGCGCCATGCCGGGGCGCCAGATCTCCAGCCCCAGGTCGGGAACACGGGTGTGCCGGTCGAGTGAGCCGATGGGCAGCGAGGGCGGGGCATGCTTCTCCGGCGCCGTCGTCGGCTGCCCCGCCGCGATCAGGGGCCGGTAACGGGGATGGTAGCGCAGGCGCACTTCGCTCCCATCTGGATGTGCCAGCACCACCAGCGGCTCGCTTTCAGGCAGGCCGAGCCGCACCTCATCATCGGCTGGCCCCAGCAGCGCCTGGCTGACCAGAGTAAAGCCAGGCGCTTCGAGCAGGGCCAGAGCGACGCGCAGCGCGCACCAGCGCTCGTACAGCCGGGGCATATCGGCAACGGGAACGGCCAGGGGCGTCTCATCCCGGCGCACCTCGCTCTGCCGGCGCGCCAGACGCCAGAAGCGGTGCACCAGGCGGTACTCAGGATCGCGCAGCAGACGGGGAGTCGGGCCACGATAGACATCCAGGGGCGGCACGCCGGCCAGAAAAGACCGTTCGCGCAGGAGGCGCAGGCGGGCGCCCACCGCAGCGGCGCGTTCCGCCTGCGCGACCGGCAGGGCGAGCGTGGCCGTCAACACCTCCAGTCGTCGCGCCAGATCATCGAGCAGCCGGCGCAACAGGCGCGCCTCATAGCTCTCATAGCCCGGCACGGAGGTGGCGACCAGCGCCGTGTCGCGCTCGGGATGCAGCGCGCGCACCCTCGCGGCAGAACGCAGTGCTCCCAGCCGCACCTGGCGCAGCGCGGGCCGCAGCCGGTCAGGCGGGCGGGCGGCCAGACGCTCGACCGCGGCGGCGAAGCGCTCGAACTCGGGGCCAAACAGGCGGTGAAACTCCTCGACCGGGTCGGCGGGCCACGGGGATATGTCAGACCGCGGCACGAGCGGCTCGGTCCCGCCGCTCAGGGCAACCACCAGGGCGCGCCCGAGACGCTGCAGATCGGCGCACAACGCTTCGTAGCGCTCCTGGTCGATTTTGCGCGGCAGCACGCGCAGAGCGTAGCAGTGCTCCTCACTCCGACCATCGGGCCAGGCAAGCCGCAGCCGGATCGGGTACGCGCCGGGGCCCTGAGGCGCCACCCAACGCCAGCGCCAGGTCGCCTCACCAGGGCGCAGGAACGGCTCCAGCAGCGCGGCGCCGGCCCACAGCGCCAGGGTTGCGCCGGGCGGGGGTGTTGCGCTGAACTCGACCGCCTGGCCCTCAGCGAGTTCCGGCGTCGCGGCGCAAGGTTCTCCGTTGAGCAGCAGATCCACAGGGGTTATGTTCACCTCAACTAACGTGAACATAGGCTACTGGAGCAGGGGTGTGGGGAAACCAGGTTTCCCCACGCCCCTCCTTACGGGCGGCGACCACCCACCCACCCCGCGGGCGGGGGTGTGGGGAACCCCGGTTTCCCCACCCCAGATTACCACCAGTTCCGGCTACGGAAAAAGAGCCCCAGCCCGATCCCGACGCTCAGCATCAACCCCAGGGCCATCGGGTAGCCCCAGGGCCAGGCCAGTTCGGGCATGTTCTCGAAATTCATGCCGTAGATGCCAGCGATAAGCGAGGCGCTCATCAAGATGATCGAAGCCAGGGTCAATACCTTGACCAGTTGATTGAGTTGATTGGACTGGATCGATAGGTAACTGTCGAACGCGCTGGAGAGCAATTCACGGTACAGATCGATGCTATCGGTGACCCGCACCAGGTGATCGTAGACATCCTGAAGATAGATCAGCTCTCCGGGCTGCACAATCGGCACTTCCTGGCGCAGCAGCACGTTCAGCACATCGCGCTCGGGCGCCACCACGCGACGGAACAGCAGCAGATCCTTCTTTAAGCCAAAGATCTCCTGAATAGCATCCTCGCGCTCACGGCTAAAGATCAGATCTTCGAGGTCCTCGACCCATTCGGCAACCTGATCCATCAAGGTGAAATAATCATCAACAATCGTATCGAGCAGGCCGTAGAGAATACCGCTTACCGTATTGCCCAGCGGCATCGTCGGCATCCGCCAGCGCGCCATCGTCTCGGCAACCTGGGGGATCGGCCGGCGCCGGATGGTCACGATGAAGTTCTTTCCGACGAAAATACTCAATTGTCGCAGATCAATCTGCGGCTCACGCGCGGCATCGTCACCGCCACGCGCGCCGGCGCTTGCGGCCGATGCCCCATTCACGCCATTGTACGACGCGGTGTAGAAGATCAGCAGGTAGTAATCGGCGTGGCGCTCGATCTTGGGGCGTTCATGGTCGCGCACCGCGTCTTCGATCGCCAGGGGGTGAACGTTGAACTCGCGTTGCAGGAGCGCAATCTCCGTCTCGCCGGGCGACTCCAGATCCAGCCAGACCACCGTCTCCGGCGTTTCGAGATGCCGGCTGATGACATCAAGGTCGGTGACGGCGCAGACATCGCCGCCCTGGCAGACGTGCAGTTGATTCATACTCTTCGGCCATCGTTGCGCCGCGCGACCGTTCCCGGTCACTGTTGGAGGGGAGATGCCAGGCGCGGGGATGCTCCGGTGATGGTGACGGTATGCGACCGTTCCTGGTCACCGTTGGGGTGAGGGAGCGATCAGGCTTCCCAGACGAGCAACGTCGCATCTTCCACCAGGTCGCCGCCCCCCAGGTACCCCCGCAGGATGCCCCGCACCCCAAAGCCATTGCGTAACTGGGTCGTCAACGTCGGGTCAACCAGCCTTCCGGCGACCACCTCGGCGACATACGCCTCGACGCTCATGCGCCCGGCATAGTGATGGTAGCCGGGCAACGCGCCCCCGGCGACCATGCCGCGCAGCCCTAGCCGGCGGATCAGCGCTTTGCGCGCGTCGTAGAGCATCGAAGAGATACGCCGGCCCCGATAGTCGGGATGCACGCTCATATCGGCCCCATAGAGCCACTCACCCGCCGGATCGTGCGTCGTGAAGAAGTTCGCGCCGGTGATCTCGCGATAGGTGTGGGGCGCAAAAGCGCGTTCGGCGCCGACGCGCAGGGTGGAACTCTGGCCGACCACTCGTTCTCCGTCGAGAGCCACATGCTGACCTTCGGGAAAGACCTGCACGTGAGCCGCGAAGTGCTCGACGCCCATCCAATCTTCGGATGGAATGGTCGGAAAGCAGATCCGCTGGTGCGCCTCCAGTTGCGCGAAGTGTTCGGGCCGGGTATGGACTATCACAATCGACATAGGTTAGCGTTGCGGCGCCGCAGTGGCGCGAGGCCTACGTTCACGGTAGATCCTCATGCGACTCGCGCCGCACCCCGACGGGATGAACATCCTTCCTGGGAGGGCGGCGCCCGCCCAAACCCTCTTGCGGGCGGGGCGGGGGGAAACCCGATTTCCCCCCGCCCCCTGCTTGAGAGCGAGGCCCTCCTGCGGGCGGGGGTCTGGGGGAACCTGGTTCCCCCATAGTCACGTCAGGCCCCATGCGCGGGGCGCACCATGCCCGATGCAAACGGCCTGGGAGCGCGGGCGTTCCGCCCGCGTCGCGTCTCCGCGGGCACGGTGACGGCCTCCTCCCTCACCCTCCCCGCTGGGGGCGGGAACCCGGCGCCTCCCCCCAGCGGGGGGAGGCTGGGAGGGGGGCTGAACCCTGCGCACGATGGTCACCTCAGCCCTCCATGCGGCTCGCGCCGCACCCCGACGGGATGAACATACGATTGTTCCTGGGAGGGCGTAGCCCTCCCAGACCCTCCCACCGGGTGGGGAGATGGGGAAACCGGGTTTCCCCATTCCCCTCGCCGAGGGCGTATGTTCACTTAGCGAGGGGGAGGTTGGGAGGCGGCCGTATCGCGCGCAGCGCTTTATTGGTGAGGTATTGGCGCCAGGGCTACGTCAATGTCTGCCCGCCCGGCGGCTGATGCTCCGCTATCCGTCCCCCGGAGAAAACCCTTTCCTATCCTGATGGCATAGGGTGCTCCAATGTCGCCGCGAACCGTCCATCGGATAACCCTGGCCTTGCTGGCCGCCCTGGGGGCGTACTTCCTGTTCGCCCGGCCCGCGGCTGAGGCGACGGTGCTCTCGCGCTGGGCGCTGACGGTAGCCAGCGCGATCCAACCCGCGCCACGGGAACTGGTGAGTCGTCTGGAGCCGCGGCCGGTGCCCGCGCCCCCTGCCGCGCACGAACGCCTGGAGGCGTTCAACCGCGAGAGCGCCTTGCAGGAGCGCGCCGGGGAGGGGTTGGTCGAGTTCTACCGGCGCGGCGTCGGCGGGGGCGAGTTGCTCTACGCCGTGGCGCGCCTCGATGAGCGCGTGCACGTCGAGGTGATCAACGCCGAGGGGGCCGTTCCCGGCAGCGATGCCAGCGGCGACACCATCTGGCTCGACGGGCGGCGGCACCTCCAGGCGGTGGTGGAGATGGCCAACGCGCCCTTCGCCGCGCGCGAGGGCATGGAACTGCTCTGGGCGATGGCCTTTGGCTTCCACGGCGCGGTGCGCACCTCCAACGAGGGCAGCGTGGTGATCAACGGCGTCGTGCATCGGGTGAACCCCTGGCGCGGCGCGCTGTGCATCACGGCCGACCGGCGGGCGATGATCGGGCTCTTCGATGCTGAGGCCCTGCGGGGCTGCCAGCAGGCCGTGGGCGGCGGGCCGGTGATCCTCTGGAAGGGCAAGCTCGCCAATCCCGCCGTCAGCGCCGAGACCGACGAGTTTCTCCCCTTCAATCCCCTGGGTGAGGACTTCGTGCAACTCGACTGGCGCATCACCGTGTACAGCGGCGCCTATCCCAAGACCGCCGTCTGCGTCGGCGATCTGCCGGACGGGCGTTCGTTCCTGGTGCTGGCCAATTCCGCCGGCATCACCGGGGTAGAACTGGCGCGCGCCCTGCGCGACATGGGTTGCCACGACGCCCTCGGCGGCGATGACGACACCTCGACCCAGGCCGTCTGGCGGGGCCAGGCTCTCTGGTCCCGCCTCCAGCGCCCCGTCCCCGACGCGATCGCCGTCTATCTGCGGCCCTGAGGCGCAACCCGGAGGGGTGCGCTCCTCTTTCTTCGCGGGGCGATACCTGTTCACACCCGGGGTAACCCACGCGCCCGGGAGCGCGGACGAGACGCCCGCGTCGCGTCTCCGCGGGCAAGATGGTTTTGAGAAATTCATCCGGTATGCCGGGCTAGCCGTCGGGCTAAAGCCCTCGGCTATAGGATGCGAAGGCCGCCTGCGCGGCCTGGAGCGGATGATGTATTCAACGACCATCAGCCCTCGGCTATAGGATGCAAAGCCCGCCTGCGCGGGCGAGAGCGGATGAATTTCTCAAAGACCATGATGCCCGCGCTCCCGGAGAAATGTGAACGCTTACGCAGGGCGCTCATTCTCCTCCCTGCACAAACTGCGCCACCAGGGTCTCAACCGCGCCGGGCAGGGGCAGCGTCGCATACGGGTCGCCCGCAATGCCCCCCTCATAGACCAGGTTTTCGTCGAGGGCGTAGCGTTCGACCATCTCCGGGGCGACGTCGCGGAAGGCCCAGGCCAGGCCGATCATCTGCTCCAGGCTCAGATCGGTCTGGATGTGGTCGCGCAGGGCCGTAGTCAGATTGGCCAGCGTCTCCACCTGATCGATCAGGTTCTGCTCGCGCACGCGCTGGAAGGCGGCGACGAGCACCTGTTGCTGGCGGCGATTGCGGGCGTAGTTGCTGTCCATGTGGCGCATGCGGCTGTAGATCAGCGCCGTCTCGCCGTCCATATGGTACGGCCCGGGCAGGAAGTGCGCCACCATGTAGCCGTAGTCCATGGTGGGATAGGCCGGATCGTACAACTCCTGCTCCACCACGACGTCCACCCCGCCGATGGCGTCAATCGCGGTAATGAAGGCATTGAAATCGGCGCGCACGACATGATGGATGGGCAGGCCCAACAACGCGCTCACCGTGGCGCGGGCCAGTTCCATCCCCCCGCCAGCATAGGGGTCGGACTCGCCGTACACCGTGGCGGCATTGATGCGGGCGTAGCCGTAACCGGGGATGTTCACCACCAGGTCGCGCGGAAGGGAGAGCAGAGCAATCCGCTGCCGGGCCGGGTCCAGCCGCACCACCACGATGGCGTCGGAGCGGGTCTGCCAGCCCTCGCCGGGGCGGCGGTCGCTGCCCAGCAGCAGGACGTTGAGCGGCTCGCCGGAGACCGGCCGCACCGGGACGGTTGGCATCAGGGTGGGGATGGGGTGCCCGCCCATCGCCGGCAGGCGCACCGGCGTGGCGTTGAGTGCGGGCACGGTGGAAATGGGCTGCGCGCCTATCGCCGGCAAACGCACCGGTGTGGCGCTGGCGCCGATGGTGGGCAGGGCGGTGACGGAAGGGATACGACCGGCTGCTTCGGCGGTGGCGAGCCCGGCCTCGGCGGGGGCAGCGCCGTTTGCCAGGCGATCGGGCCGCGCCGCCGGAGCGGGCGGGTCGAGCGTCGCCGCGCCCGGCAACGCCGGTGTCGCCACGACCGGGGGCGCGCCGGTCATCCCCATCGCCGAGGTGGGGTGGGGCGCGCTGGTGACGCGCATAGCCGCCAGGTTGCTATGGATAGTGTACGCGGCCACGGCGATGCGGCCTGCCAGAAGGCCCAGCCCCGCCAGCAGCGCGATCGCCACGGCCCAGGCCGCGTAGCGCCACCCGGCCGGACGGGCGCGCCCGCGGCCCATGCGGGGCATGGGGGGCCGCGGCGGGGCGGACGGGGCGGGCGGCGGCGCCTCTACCAGCAGCGCGGCGAGCAGCCCCAGGTCCCCCGGATGCTCCCGATAGGCGCGGCAGGCGGCGCAACGAGCCAGATGGAACCCCAACGCCGCGCGACGCGGATCGGTGGACCCTGGCGCCACCCCCGCGTCGAGCAACTGCCGCGCCTCGGCGCACTCCATATCAACACTGCCTTCGCGTCCCCGGGCGGAAGCGACTCGCCGGGGGCAACACTCACCGATGTCGGGGAACCGTAAAGACTATTCGCAGCATAGTATACCATTTTCCTCAAAAGTTTGATATTATTTATTCAATTCTGCTTTACACTATGGTGGCATGGGGCGATGGGCCAGTTCAGAGGAGCCGGACTTCCCCGTCTGGGGAGAGAGCAGTTGTCCTGGGAGGGCGCAGCCCTCCCAAACCCTCCCGGGGGCGTGGGGCAACCCGGTTTCCCCACCCCCCTCGCCGAGGGCGTAGGTTCACGTGAGACGGTCATGCGCATGGCGCACCACGCCGCCATGACCATGCCCTGGGAGTGCGAGCGTCCCGCCCGCATCCCGGCTCCGCGGGCACGGTGACCGCCCCTGCCCTGACCCGCCCCCGCCGGGGGCGGGCATCCGGCTCCTCCCCCCAGCGGGGGGAGGCTGGGAGGGGGGCTGAACCCTGCGCACGATGGTCACCGCAGCCGTCCATGCGGCCCCGCCGCGCACCGACGGGATGAACATACTTCTTGGGAGGGCTGCGCCCTCCCAAACCCTCTCGCGGGCGGGGGGGTGGGGCAACCCGGTTTCCCCACCCCCCTCGCCGAGGGCGTAGGTTCACGTGAGAGGAGCCGGACTCCCGCGTCCGGCGGGGGAGGGCTGGGAAGGGGGCCGTCACCTATTTGAAAAAAGTATTGCCTCCAGAACGATGTCCGGCTAGCAGGGGCGCGGGGAACGTCGGTCTCCCCGCCTGTTCAAAAGGAGCACACTTCTATGCACCTCCGGCGGTGGTTGCGGCTGTTGCTGATCCTCGCCTGCGTGGCGTTCGTCGCCCCGGCCCAGGCCCAGCAAGCACG
>DAOTYR010000278.1:0-3258 GCA_034434655.1 Chloroflexaceae bacterium | reverse complement strand
CCACATCCATCCGGGTCATCCGTGGTGAAAACAAGGTTGTCAGAGCCGCGCCCTCCCAAACCCTCCCACGGGGGAGGTATGGGGAAACCCGGTTTCCCCATCCCCCTCTCTGAAAGCGTATGGTCACGTGAGACGGTCATGCGCATGGCGCACCACGCCGCGATGCACATGACCTGGGAGCGCGGGCGTCCCGCCCGCGCCACGGCGCCGCGGGCCCGGCGCCGGCCCCCGCCCTGACCCGCCCCCACTGGGGGCGGGCACCCGGCGCCTCCCCCCAGCGGGGGGAGGCTGGGAGGGGGGCGGAACGCGGCGAACGATGGTCACCGCAGCCGTCCATGCGATTCGCGCACAACGCCGCGATGACCATGACCTGGGAGCGCGGGCGTCCCGCCCGCGCCACGGCGCCGCGGGCACGGCGCCGGCCCCCGCCCTGACCCGCCCCCACTGGGGGCGGGCACCCGGCGCCTCCCCCCAGCGGGGGGAGGCTGGGAGGGGGGCTGCACGCGGCGAACGATGTTCACCTCAGGCAAGGTTGTCTCCCCCGGCGGGGTACAGGGCGGCCTGGCCGCCCCGGGGCATACTCAGTCCTGTAAAGCGAGGCTCTATGAGGCTGACTCGACGCAACCTGCTCGGTAGTGGCGTGGCCCTGGCGGCCACGGCCGCAACGGCGCGCGCGCTGGTCCTCGAGCCGGCGCCGGCCCTGGCAGCCTGCCAGGCGCTTCCTCCGGCTTCTCTGGCGAGCGTTGCGCTCAACCGGCTGGCCTACGGCATGCGCGCCCGGGATCTCGCCGCTTTCAATGCGCTCGGCGCCACTCCCGACGAGCGCTACGAACGCTGGGTCGAGCAGCAACTCGACCCGGCGACGATTGACGATAGCGAGTGCGAGCAACTGATTGCCGCCACGCGCCTGAAGATCCGCTACGACGCGGTCAACCAGGCCCGCCCCCTCGAGTTGCTCGGCGCCAGCATTACTGAGTTGTGGACCCGCGCCAATGGCGGGATGTCCATGAACTGGAGCGAGCGGATCAGGCCCTTCAACGAGGTGCGCGTCGCCACCTGGATCCGCGCGGTCCACAGCCGGCGCCAGCTCTTCGAGGTGCTGGTGGATTTCTGGCACAACCACTTCAACGTGAAGGCCACCTCTGATGGGAGCATTGCCGCCACCTGGCCGGCCTACGATCGCTTGATCCGCGCCCACGCCCTGGGCAACTTTCGCGCCTTCGTGGAGGAAGTGGGCAAGAGCGTCGCCATGATGCTCTACCTCGACAATGCCAGCAACCGCGCTGCCGGGGGCGAAGGCGGCAACGAGAACTACGCCCGCGAGTTGTTTGAGTTGCACACCCTCGGCTCCGACAACTATCTCAAGTTCTATGACAACCGCGGCTTGATCGAGACCGTCAACTACGCCGGCGAGACCTTTCCGCGCGGCTACATTGACGACGATGTCTACGAAGCGGCCCGCTGTTTCACCGGCTGGACCATTGCCAACGGGCGCGACGGGCGTCCGAACACCGGGGAGTTCTATTTTCTCGCCGACTGGCATGATACCAATCCCAAGACCGTGCTGGCCCTGCGCCCGGCGCCCGGCATTCCGCCAGCGCCCAACATCCCCCGCAACCAGCCTGGTCTGGCCGACGGCCAGCAGGTCTTCGATCTGCTCTGCAACCACCCCGGCACGGCGCGGCACATCTGTACCAAACTGGCCCGCCGGCTCATCGCCGACGATCCGCCCCAACGGGTGATTGACGCGGCGGTCGAGGTCTGGATGGCCAATCGCCGGGCCCCCGACCAGATCCGCCAGGTGGTGCGCGCCATTGTGCTGTCGCCTGAGTGCCGCGCCACCTTCGGGCGCAAGATGCGCCGGCCGCTCGAGGCGCTGTGGGCCTTTCTCCGCGCCACCGAGGCTCGCCTGCCCAGCGACGTGGAGTCCGTGGACGGTGACCCGACCCGCGGCGGCTACTGGGCTAGCCTGTTCTACACCGCCGACCAGAGCGGCCACCAGCTCTTCGACTGGGACACGCCAACCGGCCACCCGGACACGGCCAGTTACTGGGCGAACACCAACAGTTTGCTGGCACGCTGGAACGGCTTCTACTCCATGACCCAGAGCTGGGGCGGGAACGTGAGCATTGACCTGATCGCCCAGACCAACCTGAACGCTTCGTGTCGCGAGATCGTTGATGAGTGGAGCAGGCGCCTGTGCGGCTTCGAGCTAACCCCCCGGGTGCGGGCCGAACTGATCAACTTTCTGGCCTTTGGCGGCAATCCTGACGCCCCGCCGCGCCCGACGCCGCGCGCCCCGGATTGGGGCGCGCTCGAGGGCCTCCATGATCGGGTGCGCGCGATGGTCCAACTCCTGGCAATGAGTCCCGAATTTAACCTGCGCTAGGCCCGGCGCCTGGCGCGTTCCGCCGGAGGGCCGACCTTCCCCCCTGGTCGCCCTCATGTGGCCGGGCGCGTTCCCCCCCTCGCCCGGCCACACTTCTCTTTCGACCGGCGGGCAGGACCCCCGGGTTCTGCACGACCCTGCCCGCGGGGAGGGGCTATGTTCACCTCAGCCGTCCATGCGGCTGCGCCGCACAACGCCGCGATGAACATCGCCTGGGAGCGCGGGCGTCTCGCCCGCGGCGCCGCGGGCACGGTGCCGGCCCCCCTCCCCAGCCCTCCCCCCGCTGGGGGGAGGGAGTCCGGCTCCTCCCCCCAGCGGGGGGAGGTTAGGAGGGGGGGCAGCGCCGCATGCGCGTAGGTGAGCAGCCTATGTTCACGTTAGCCGTCCATGCGGCTGCGCCGCACACCGACGGGATGAAAAAAGGTCGTTCCTGGGAGGGCTTTGCCCTCCCAGACCCTCCCAGGGGGCCGGGGCCTGGGTGCGCGGGCCTCCGGCCCGCGTCTGCGGGGGCGTGGGGCAACCCGGTTGCCCCACCCCCCTCGCCGAGAGCTTATGTTCACGTTAGGAGACAAGCAACATGGACATGAAAACGTATGTAACAGACGAAATACATATTCTTGAAATCACCGGTCGCTTTGACGCCAATACCGTCCAGCCAATTGCGCACTGGTTGGAGCAGACCACCTCCACCCCCGGCGCGCGGGTGCTGATCAATCTGACCGACACTACCTTTGTTGATTCGACGGCGCTGGCGACGCTGGTGCAGGCGCTCAAACGCTGCCAGCAAATGCAGGGGGATCTCTACCTCTGCGGCATGCGCCGTCCCGTCCATATGATCTTCGAACTCACCCGCCTTGATAAATCCTTTA
>DAOTYR010000277.1:0-4549 GCA_034434655.1 Chloroflexaceae bacterium | reverse complement strand
CGGGTGCGGCGGTGCAGCTTCCGCCCCGGCCAGCACATCATGCTCGAAGGGGAGCCGGCGCCCGGCCTGTTTATGGTGCTGCGCGGGCGCGTGCGCCTCTCCCGCACCGCGCCCGACGGGCGCGAGCAGGTGCTGGCCATGGTCGGCCCCGGCGAGCACTTCGACCCCGTGCCGCTCTTCGACGGCGGCTCCAATCCCACCACGGCCAGGGCGATGAGCCCCGTGGTTTGCCTGCTGCTGCCGCGCGAGGATCTGCTGGCCCTGATCCGGCGCCATCCCGACCTGGCGCTGGCCGCCCTGAGCGCCATGGCCGGGCAGTTGCGCGAACTGGTGACCCTGGTGGAGGATCTGGCCTTCCGCTCGGTGCGCGCCCGCCTGGCCCGGCTGCTGCTGGCCGAGGCCAGCGAGGGCGCGGCCGAACTGACCCATCAGGAACTCGCCGAACGCACCGGAACCGTGCGCGAGATCGTCGGGCGAGCGCTGCGCCGCCTGGCCGAGGAAGGCCTGGTGCGCCTCGAACGTGGCCGCGTCATTGTGCTTGACCCGGCGGGCCTGGCCCGCGTCGTCGAGGAGTAGGGATGCGTCCCGTGGGGAAGGAGTGGGAGGGCCGCGCCCTCGCAGGGACAGGAATGAGACTTTAGTAGTAGATCGCCACCGCCGAACTTAGTAATCTGTATCTGAACAACCATCAGGGAACGCCGCCTGGCGTCACCGTATAGTGTTCCTGGAGGAGTAGAGCCGTGGCGTACATTATCGCTGAGCCGTGTATCGGAACCAAGGACGCGTCGTGCGTGGCCGTCTGCCCGGTGGACTGCATCTACGAGGGCGAGGATCAGTACTACATCAACCCCGACGAGTGCATCGACTGCGGCGCCTGCGAGCCTGAGTGCCCCGTCGAGGCCATCTTCCCCGACGACTCCGTGCCGGAGCAGTGGAAGAGCTATATCGAGAAGAACCGCAACTTCTTCGGCGCCTGATCACGGGCCATAGCCGGGAGGGGTTGGGAGGGCTGCGCCCTCCCAACATGATTCTTCAGCCGTCCATGCGGCTGCGCCGCACAACGCCGCAATGAACATAAGGTTGTTCCTGGGAGGGCTGCGCCCTCCCAAACCCTCCCAGGGGGCGGGGCCTGGGTGCGCGGGCCGGAGGCCCGCGTCCGCGGGGGCGTGGGGAAACCCGGTTTCCCCACACCCCTCTTCGAGAGCCTATGTTCACGTTAGGGGGAATCCTGGAAAGGCCGCGCTCCTCCGATAATCCCGTTCCGGCGCGGTGCGGCGAAACTGCGTCGCGCTGCAACGGGACAGGTTGCAGGGACCGCAGGCCCTGCCAGGCGCAGGTCTCGTGATCGTGTCAGGCAGAGACGTCGCCGGGGGCGCTACCGGGTTTCCCTCAAGAGGTGGGCGTAATCTTCGGGCGTGTCCACATCTTCCACGACGGCGGGGTCATCAACGTCAAGCCAGCGCACAGCATCGGCATAGCGGGCCAGCACCGGGCGCGCCCCCAGGTCACCCTCCAGGAGGCGCACGTCGGCGAACAGGCGCCGCGCCAGCAACACCGGCGTGCCTCGCTGCCCCCGGTAGCGCGGCGCCACCGCCGCGGCCTCCGGCGCGGCCTCGAACGCGGCAATGAGGCGGTTGATCAACTCCGCGGTGACACGGGGCTGATCAACCAGCAACACCACCACGGCGCCGGCGCTGGCGGGCAGAGCTTGCAGGCCGCAACGCAGCGAAGCCGCCTGCCCGCGGGCGTACTCCGCGCACACCACCTGCCGCACCGCGCCATCCAGATCCTCCAGCGCCCGGGCCACTTCCTCAGCGTATGCTCCCTCAACCACTACCAGCCCCGCCAGGCGGCTCGCCAGGGCCACTTCGGCCACGTGGCGCACCAGCGGGCGCCCGTGCCAGGGCAGCAATTGCTTGGGGCGGCCCATGCGCGCCGAGCGCCCCGCGGCGAGGAGGAGGCCGTGAACGGCCGCGCTTCGCTCCTCCGTCCGTCGGGGTAAAGGCCGCGCCATCTCAGGCCCTCCTGTCGGGCAAGGGTATCTGATCACGGGCGCCGGGTGCGCAGGCCGGAGGCCGGCAGCCGCGCGGGGCGGCGCCCCATTGGCGCGAACGTAAGCATGAGGCTCTGTGACGCCACAGATGGCTTGCCAGATCGCGATACAGCCCGGAGGTACAGCGCTTCGACGGGCTTTCTGGGACGATTCTGAGAGCGAACACCGCCATTTCGCCGCTTCAGGAAGCCCTCGCCTGGCACGTTCGCGCCTATAGGGCGGCTCCTCCCACCAGCGGGGGGGTTGGGAGGTAGCCACAGCCCCGCCTCCGCCACTTGCTCCCGGCTCCTCCCCTCCCAGCGGGGGGCGCTACACCTGGTCCTTTGGAGCGGGGTGTGGGGAAACCAGGTTTCCCCACACCCCCGCCCGCGGGAGGGTGTGGGAGGGCTGCGCCCTCCCAGGCGGGGAGGCTGCGCCTCCCCGCGCCCCGCCACCGCGCGCGTTCTGTCACATGAGACAGCCTTTCGCTGTGCGCCCGTTCCTGGTCACCGTTGGGGGGAGATGCGGCGGGGTGCGCCCTCCGCGCACCCCGCCAACGGGAACGTAGGGATGAACCATAGCTTAGCGCTCGGGCCCGGCCAGCAGTTAATCCGCCGTCGCCTCGCGTTCGACGGGGCGGGCGCCGGTCTCGCGCCAGTTGACGTTCGGCAGTATCAGGTGAGGCTTAACGTTGTGGCGATAGCGCTGCACCACATGAATGATCGACTCGAGCAGCGTATCGCTGAGATAGTGAGGCTGCAGGCCAAGGCTGAGCAGGCTGGTGTTGACGGCATTGTAGTAGTGCGCTTCCTTCTCGACGCGGGGATTGGGAAGGTGATGGATAGCGACCTCCAGGCCCAGCTCGCGCCCGGTCGTCTGCACGGCCTCGGCCAGTTGCAACACGCTGAACTGTTCGGTGAACTGGTTGAAGACCCGGAACTCGCCGGGAGCGGCAGGGTTGAGCATTGCCAGCTCGACGCAAGCCAGGGTGTCGCGGATATCGAGGAACCCGCGGGTCTGCCCGCCTTCGCCGTAGACGGTGAGCGGCACGCCGACGACGGCCTGCACGAGGAAGCGATTGAGCACGGTGCCAAACACCGCATCGTAGTCGAAGCGTGTGCGCAACCGTTCATCGATCAGGATTTCGTCGGTATCCACCCCATACACCACGCCCTGGTTGAGATCAGTGGCGCGGAGGCCCCAGATCCGGCAGGCGAAATGGATATTGACGCTGTCGTGCACTTTCGAGGCGTGGTACCACGAACCGGGCATCTTCGGGTAGGGCAGCGTGTCGGTGCGGCCCTTGTGGGTGATGGTTATATACCCCTCTTCGATGTCGATGTTCGGCGTCCCATACTCGCCCATGGTGCCAAGCTTGATCAGGTGACAATCAGGCGCGTACTCGGCGATAGCGTAGAGCACGTTGAGGGTGCCTGCGACATTGTTCACCTGGGTATAGACCGCATGGCGGCGGTCGATCATCGAATACGGGGCGGCGCGTTGCTCGCCGTAATGCACGATCGCCTCAGGCTGGAACTCCTGCACCACCGGTCCGAAAAACGTGTAGTCACAAATATCGCCAATATGAGCAGCGATCTTCCGGCCGGTCAGCGCCTCCCAGAGACCGACGCGCTCTTGCAGCGAGGCGATGGGCACGAGGCTCTCGGCTCCAAGCTCATTGTCGTAGCCACGGCGGGCCATGTTGTCCACCACCGCCACGTCATGACCGCGCGCCGACAGGTGCATCGCGGTAGGCCACCCCAGGTAACCGTCACCGCCAAGGATCAGCACACGCATCGAAGATTCTCCTCTGCTTTTCCGCGCGAGTTGTCGGCGAGGCGCGTTCGCCTTCGCCAGCGCGTGGACGCGGCTGCCCACGAGCGCGCCTATGATACCGGTTCACGTGATCCTGCGCAAGTTAGGGGAGAGAACGCACCTGTTCACCCCTGGGGGCATCCACGCGCCTGGGAGCGCAGCGTCCCACCCTCATCGCGTCTTCGAGGGCGGGATGGTCAGGCATATTTCAAAACCTGCGGTTTGCGTTTGACAGTTTGCCGGGGAGATGGCGAGCGCCGTCTCTACGGCTGCGTCGCACACTAACGTGAAAATAAGCCCTCGGCGAGGGGGGTGGGGAAACCGGGTTTCCCCATATCTCAGCGGACGCGGGCCGGAGGCCCGCGCACCCAGGCCCCGCCCCCTGGGAGGGTGTGGGAGGGCGTAGCCCTCCCAAGAAGTATGTTCATCCCGTCGGTGCGCGGCGGAGCCGCATGGACGGCTGAAGGGGAGGTTTTGGGAGGGCGAAGCCCTCCCAAAAATATTTTTAAGGCTTGTTTCAAACGCACTTGACCGTTCGCCTCGACACGGGACCCCAGGGGTGGCTGTGGAGGGGCCTGGCCCCTCCACATCTCCCCGCCAGACTGTCAAGCGCAAACCGCAGGTTTTGAAACATGCCTAAAGGTGAAAACGTTCCCCGCATAGGGGGCGCTATGCGCGGCCTGACTGCGCGCACGCTCCAGC
>DAOTYR010000276.1:0-7640 GCA_034434655.1 Chloroflexaceae bacterium | reverse complement strand
GAGCGACCCGCAACTGGCGCGGGAGGAGCATGCCCTGCTCCGGCAGAAGGTTGAACGCTTCTGGGTGCAGGCCGCCCCCGCCGGCTGATGGGGACGGTCAGAGGGCGCAACCGGCTCGCGCTGCGCTTGATTGTCCTGATGTGAACGTGGGGGAACCCGGTTCCCCCATTCCCCTGCGTGAGGGCGTAGCCCTCCCGCGGGCGGGGGCGTGGGGGAACCGGGTTCCCCCATTCCCCTGCGTGAGGGCGTAGCCCTCCCGCGGGCGGGGGCGTGGGGATGGGGGAACCGGGTTCCCCATTCCCCTGCGTGAGGGCGTAGCCCTCCCAGACCCTCCCACCGGATGGGGGGGATGGGGAAACCGGGTTTCCCCATTCCCCTGCGTGAGGGCGTAGCCCTCCCGCGGGCGGGGGCGTGGGGATGGGGGAACCGGGTTCCCCATTCCCCTGCCCCAGCAGCTTATTTTCACTTTAGCCGTCCATGCGATTCGCGCACAACGCCCGATGAACATCGCCTGGGAGCGCGGGCGGCCCGCTCTCGTCGCGTCTCCGCGGGCAAGGTGACGGCCCCCCTCCCCAGCCCTCCCCCCGCTGGGGGGAGGGAGTCCGGCTCCTCCCCCCAGCGGGGGGAGGTTGGGAGGGGGGCTGCGGCGCCACATGCGCTTATAGGGATTGGCTCTCGCAGCCTATGTTCACGTTAGTGGGAGGGTTTGGGAGGGCTGCGCCCTCCCAGGAAGAACCTATGGTCGTCCCAACGGTGTGCGGCGGTGCCGCATGGACGGCTGAAGTGATGGCCGCAGCGGGCGATGTATGCCGCCTTAGAACTCGCAATTCAAAGAAGGAGCGCACGATGGCCACCCTGACCGTGTTCAAGTTTCCGACCCCCGAAGGCGCCGAGCAGACCCTGAGCAAGCTGCAGGATCTTCAGAAGCAGCAACTGATCACCATCCTCGACGCGGCGATCGTCACCTGGCCCGCCGACAAGAAGAAGCCCAAAACGCGGCAACTCTACAACCTGGCCGGCGCCGGCGCCCTTACCGGCGCCTTCTGGGGCATGCTCTTCGGGCTGATCTTCCTGATGCCGTTCGTGGGCGCGATGATCGGCGCGGCCACCGGCGCAATCAGCGGGTCGTTCGCTGATATCGGCATTGACGACAAGTTTATTAAAGAGGTTCAGCAAAAGGTCGTTCCGGGCACCTCGGCGCTGTTCCTCATGAGCGCCAATGAGGTGGTCGATCGCATCCAGAGCGAACTGGGGGACGTCAACGCCGAGTTGATCGCCAGCAACCTCTCGACCGACCAGGAGGCAAAGCTCCGCGAACTCTTCGGCGAGGAATAATCCTAACGTGAACATAGTCCCTCGGAGGAGGGGTGTGGGGAAACCGGGTTTCCCCACGCCCCTGCCCGCGGGGGGTGCAGCTCGGTTGCTACCCCGCGTCTCTATGAACGCCTCCCACGCCCCCGCCCGCGGGGGATGTAGAGCGGGCGCAGCCCTCCAGCAGGGGCATGGGGAAACCGGGTTTCCTCGGACCCTCACCCACAGGTGTCGTTGGCACAGCCCCGACCTTCACGCAGGGGACGTTGGTTCTCAACTGTATACCTGCTATACTGGGGCCAGGTAAGGCCCGGCGCCGATGACCGCGCCTGAGGATGCCTCCCCCCTCCCTCTCCGTTCCCTGCTAACCCTTAGCGTTTTTCGGGAACGGTTCCACCGCTGATCCTCCTCGCGCCATGGTCGTCCGCCACCGACGGAGGCAAATCCATGGCCCTGAACACCATCGATCCGGACGCGCGTCACGCCGTCCTTCCCCCGGACAGCACGCTCTGGCACGCCCTGCCGCCTGACGACACGCTCGAGGCCTTGCACAGCGGCCTCGAGGGGCTCACCAGCGCCGAGGCGGAGCGTCGCCTGGCTCACTATGGCCCGAACCAGTTTCCCACCCGCGCCGCGCCGCCGCTGTGGGAGATCTTCCTGCGCCAGTTCCTCAGCCCGTTGATTTACGTTCTGCTGGCCGCCGCAGCGGTCTCGCTGCTCATCGGCGACGTCAAGGACGCCATCTTTATCTTCGCCGTGATCCTGATCAACGCCGTCCTCGGCGCCTACCAGGAGAATCGCGCCGAACAGAGCGCCGCGGCCCTGCGCACCCTGCTGACCGTCACCACCCGCGTGCGGCGCGATGGGCGGGTGCAGCAACGCAGCGCCGAGGACCTGGTGCCAGGCGATGTGGTGCTGATCGAGTCGGGCGATCGGGTGCCCGCCGATCTCTACCTGCTCACCGCCACCAACCTGGCGGTGGACGAAGCCTTCCTCACCGGCGAGTCCGAGGCGGCCACCAAGACCGCCGCGATCACCCTGGCGCCGGAAACGCCTGTGGCCGACCGCGCGAACCTGGCCTATGCCGGATCTACCGTGACCACGGGACGCGCGGTCGGGGTGGTGATCGCCACCGGCACGCACACCGAGATCGGCAAAATTGCCGAGGCCACCGCCAGGGGCGAAGAGGTGAAACCGCCCCTGGTGATCCGCATGGAACGCTTCAGCCGCTGGATCAGCGTGGTGGTGCTGGTCGCCGCGGGCGCGCTGGTGGCGATCTCGCTGACGCGGGGGACGCCCTTCACCGAGATTTTCTTCCTGGCAGTGGCCCTGGCGGTCTCGGCCATCCCCGAAGGGTTGCCGGTGGCGCTGACGGTGGCCCTCTCGGTCGCCGTGCAGCGCATGGCCCGACGCCGGGTAATCGTGCGGAAAATGACCGCCGTCGAGGGCCTGGGGAGTTGCACCATCATCGCCAGCGACAAGACCGGCACGCTGACGGTGAATATGCAGACCATTCGCCTCCTGGTCCTGCCCACCGGCGAGCAGTTGGCAGTTTCGGGGGAGGGCTACAACGGCCAGGGCGCCATCAGCGCCGGTGACGAGCCGGCGCCGCCGCCGCTCGCGGAGCGGGCCGCCGCCCTGGCCCTGGCGGGAACCCTCTGCAACGAGGGCGAACTGCGACCGGTTGACGGCGCCTGGCAGCACTCCGGCGACGCGGTTGACGTGGCCTTCCTGGCCCTGGGCTACAAGGCCGGCCTGGACGTGCCCACCCTGCGGCAGGCGACGCCGGCGCTGGGCGCCATCCCCTTCGAGTCGGAGCGCCAGTACGCCGCCGTAGCCTTTGAGCAGGACGGGCAGGTCATGGTGGCCGTAAAGGGCGCCACCGAGCGCGTGCTGTCCTTCTGCGACACCATGCAAGGACCCGATGGTCCGCTGCCGCTCACCCCGGAAGCCATCACCGCTACGGCGGACCACCTGGCGGCCCGCGGCTACCGGGTGATTGCCGTGGCCCGGGGTCGCTATGCGGGCCACCCCGCCGACCTCGACGAACACCACCTGAAGGGCCTGACCCTGCTCGGCCTGGTGGGCATGATTGACCCGCTGCGAGCGGAGGCCAGAGAGGCGGTGGCCGAATGCCGCGCCGCCGGCGTGCAGGTGGCCATGGTTACGGGCGACCATCCCGCCACGGCGCTGGCCATCGCCCGCGACCTGGGCATCGCCAGCGAACCCGACGATGTGGTGGTAGGCCGCGACCTGCCCCACGTGGAGAGCGGCGCCGAACCGGCCTTTCTGGAGCGCACCCGCGGCGTCCACGTATTCGCGCGGGTCACGCCGCTACAGAAGTTGCACATCGTCGAGGCCCTGCGGGCGCAAGGGCACTTCGTGGCCGTCACCGGCGACGGGGTGAACGATGCGCCGGCGCTCCGCGCCGCCAACATCGGCGTGGCGATGGGCTCAGGCACCGACATCGCCAAAGACACCGCCGACATCATCGTCACCGACGACAATTTCGCCTCGATTGTCCATGGCGTCGAGGAGGGGCGTTACGCCTACGCCAACGTGCGCAAGGTCATCCTGCTGCTGGTCTCCACCGGCGCGGCGGAGGTGCTGCTCTTCCTGCTGGCGGTGGCCCTCGACTTCCCGCTGCCGCTCATCGCCATCCAGATCCTCTGGCTCAACCTGGTGACCAACGGCATCCAGCACATCGCCCTCTCCTTCGAGGCGGGCGAAAAAGGGCTGATGCGCCGGCCCCCCAGGCGGCCCGAAGAGGGCATCTTCAACCGGCGCATGGTCGAGCAGGTCGCGCTCTCGGGTCTGACGATCGGGCTGATCGGCTTTGGGGTCTGGATCTACCTGCTCAACGCGGGCTGGGAGGAAGAGCCGGCGCGCAATTTGCTCCTGCTGCTGATCGTCCTGTTTCAGAACTACCACGTCTTCAACTGCCGCTCGGAGTACGTCTCAGCCTTCCGCATGCCTTTCCGCAACAATCCCCTGGCCTTCATCGCGGTAATCGCCGCCCTGGGCCTGCACACGCTGGTGATGCATGTACCCTTGATGCAATCGCTGCTGCGCATCGCCCCGGTCACGCTGGAGCAATTCCTGATCCTGGCGGCCCTCGCCGGCGCCATCCTGGTGGTGATGGAACTGTACAAACTCATCCGGCGCGAAGCGGCGCCTGCGTTGAAAAGATCGTATATCAATGCCTAGGGTCAATACGTTCGCCGGGGGCGGGAGGGCAACTCCTCCCCCTAGCGGAGGGAGGTTGGGAGGGGGGCTGAAGCGCCGCCTGCGCTTATTTGACCGGACTTGCGCGGTCGCCTTCTGGCGGAGAGAGGTGGAAGGCCTACGGCCCTCCACCAACCGGTTGTTGTTGCCCGCCCGCGGCGGGAGCGCCATGGGCATTTCGCCGGGGCCGCCTGGCCGCCGCGGGCGGGAAAAGGAGTATGCGGGGAGGCTTCGCCTCCCGGCACCCCTCCACCGCGTAGGTCCTGTTATTTGAAAGGTACTGTACCGGGGGTCGTCTCCCGGCCCGTCCCGTTCGAGAACCCGGCTTCACGCGGCCAGTTCGGCCCACTGGTCATACTTCGCCGCCAGGAGGGTTTCGAGTTCAGCGTACTGGGCGCCCAGGGCGGTGATCCGCGGCACGTCGCGGGCGGCGCTGGCCTGCTCCAGGTCGGTCTTCAGGCGGCCAAGTTCCTGTTCGAGGAGGGCCACTTCGGCTTCCAGCGCCGCCAGGCGCTTCTTGCGCTGGCGTTCTTGCGGCGTGGTCGCCTGGGGGGCAGCCGCCGCCGGACGCGCCGGGGCGGGCGCAGGGGCAGGCGTTCGGGCCGCCTGCGCCTCGGACGGCGCCCCCGCGCCTTTCGCCGCGGCCGCTTCGCGGGCGGCGACGAAGTCGCTGTAGCCGCCGAGGTACTCGCGAATACGCCCCTGCTCGACGTGCCAGACCTTGTCGGCCAGGGCGTCAATGAAGTAGCGGTCGTGGGACACGAAGAGGATCGCGCCGGGATACTCTTTGAGCACGCCCTCCAGGGCCTCGCGGGCGCCGATATCCAGGTGATTGGTCGGCTCGTCGAGGATGAGCAGGTTGCCCGGTAGCAGCGTCAGTTGGGCCAGGGCGACACGCGAACGTTCGCCGCCGCTGAGGTCGCCGACGCGCTTGAAGACATCGTCGCCGCTGAAGAGGAAGCGCCCCAGCAGGGTACGCGCCGCCGCCTCACCGAGGGTCGGGCTGGCGCGCGTCAGTTCCTCCAGCACGGTCGCGTTCCAGTCGAGCGCGTCGTGGCCCTGGGCGTAGTAGCCGATCTGCACCTGGTGCCCGAGGCGGGCCTGGCCCCGCAGCGGGCGCACCTGGCCCAGAATGGTGCGGAGCAGGGTCGTCTTACCGCTGCCGTTGGGGCCGAGGAGCGCCACGCGCTCGCCGCGATGGACCTCAAGCCCATCGGCGCGCAGCAGCACGCGCGGGTCGCTGTCGGGGCCATTGGCGGGAAAACCAACCACCAGGTCATCGAGGGCGAGCGCCAGGGCGCCGCTGCGGAGCTGCGTGTCAAGGAAGAGGCGCAGGCGCGCCGGTTCGCGGGGCCGCTCGACGGCCCGCTCGCGCTTCAGCCGTTCCAGACGCTTCTCGCGGCCCTTCGCCTCGCGGGCGCGCTGGCCGGCCTTGTAGCGGCGGATGAACTCCTCGGTGCGGGCAATGAACTCCTGCTGGGCGCGGAACTCCTTCAGCCGCCGTTCCATCCGCTCGGCCTTGAGTTCCAGGTAGCGGTTGTAGGGGGCCGCGTAGTCCTCCAGCTTGCCGAAGGCCACTTCCAGGGTGCGCCGGGTGACCCGATCGAGGAAGTAGCGATCATGGGAGGTCACGATCAGCGTGCCGTCCCACGAACGGAGAAAATGTTCGAGCCACTCCAGGGCCTGCATGTCGAGGTGGTTGGTCGGCTCATCGAGCAGCAGCAGGTCGGGGTCGGAGAGCAGCGCGGCGGCGAGGGCGGCACGGGTCTTCTGGCCGCCGGAAAAGTGGGCCAGGCGCTGGTGGTGCTGGCTCTCGTGGAACCCCAGGCCCTGCAGGGTGCGTTTGATGCGCGGCTCGACCTCGTAGCCGCCCATGTGCTCGAAGCGGGCGCTGAGTTCGCCGTAGCGCTCCATCGCGGCTTCCCAACCCGGGGCGCCGGTGTCGGCAATCAGCGGCTCGAGGGCCTTGATCTCTGCCTCCAGATCCCGCAGGGCCGCCAGGGCGCGCTCCATCTCCTGCCAGAGGGTGCGTTCGCCGCCGAAGCGCACCTCCTGGGCCAGATAGGCGATGCGGGCGCCGCGGGCGATGACCACCTGGCCCCCGTCGGGGCTTTCCAGGCCGGCGATGGTCTTCAGCAGGGTGCTCTTGCCGGCGCCATTGATGCCGACCAGGGCGACCTTATCGCCCCGGGCCACCTGGAAATTGAGGTCCTCGAAAATCAGTTCGGCGCCGTAATATTTAGTCAGGCCGCCGACGCTCAACAGGGTCATCGCGCTGCTCCACATACAGATGCGGGGCCTGGCCCCGCTCTGTCTTCATTATGCCAGATGGCGGGCGTCTGTCAACCCGCTGCCGCGCGCCATCGTTGCTCTTCCAGGCGGGCCGCGCCCTCCCGGACCCTCCCGCGGGCGGGAGAGGTTGTTCCTGGGAGGGCTGCGCCCTCCCAAACCCTCCCGCGGGCTGAGGTATGGGGAAACCGGGTTTCCCCATCCCCCTGCTTGAGGGCCAGGCCCTCCCGCGGGCAGGGGTGTGGGGAAACCTGGTTTCCCCACACCCCTGCTCCAGCAGCCGATGTTCACGTGAGACGGTCATGCGCATGGCGCACAACACCCGATGCACATGGCCTGGGAGCGCGGGCGTGACGCCCGCGTCGCGGCTCCGCGGGTAAGGTGACGGCCCCCTCCCTGACCCTCCCCCGCTGGAGGAGGGAACCCGGCGCCTCCCCCCAGCGGGGGGAGGCTGGGAGGGGGGCTGAACGCGGCGAACGATGGTCACCTCAGATGTCCATGCGGCTCCGCCGCACAACACCGCAATGAACATACGGTTGTTCCTGGGAGGGCTGCGCCCTCCCAGACCCTCCCGCGGGTGGGGGCATGGGGAAACCCGGTTTCCCCATGCCCCTGCGGGGCGGGGGCGTGGGGAAACCCGGTTTCCCCACACCCCTGCTCCAGCAGCCTATGTTCACGTTAGACCCTCAAGGATCCGCTCCAACTCGGCGCAGTGGCGTTGCCAGGAGTAGTGGGCCTCCACCCGCGCGCGGGCGGCCGCGCCCATGGCCAGGGCGGCGGCGGGGTCGGCCAGCACGCGGGCGATGGCCGCGGCC
>DAOTYR010000275.1:0-8227 GCA_034434655.1 Chloroflexaceae bacterium | reverse complement strand
CGGTCAGGTCGTTGCCGATGCTGGCCCTGGCGCTTATCCTGGGGTTGCTGCTCACGGCATGCGCCGCGTTCCGGCCCGAGCAGCCGCAGGCGCCCGCCGGCACGCTGCGCTGGAGCCTCGAAGGGGTCAGTGACATGACCCGGCTCGACCCGGCGCGTCCGAGCGGCAATCAGGAGAACATCCCGCTGTACCTGATCTTCGGCGGCCTGGTGCGGCTGAATGACCGTCTGGAGGTGGTCGGCGACGGCGCGGAACGCTGGACCGTTAGCGATGATGGGACAGTGTATACGTTCTCCCTGCGGCCCAACCTGAAGTATGGCGACGGTACGCCGGTGGTCGCGCAGCACTTCGCCGATGCCCTGGCGCGCACCCTGGCCCCCGCCACCGGCACGGAGTTCGCGCTTACCTTCCTGCAGAACGTCATCGGCGCGCGCGAGGTGCGCGAAGGCAAGGCCTCCTCCCTGGCGGGCGCGCGCGCCCTCGACGAGCGGACGCTCGAGATCCGCCTCGACTCCCCGCGCGGCTACTTCGTCTCGCAACTCACCTATGCCATCACCTATCTGGCGCCACCCGGGGCGATCGAGGCCGCGGGCGCGGCCTGGCTCGACCGCGCCTTCGGCACCGGACCGTTTCGCGTCGTGGATCACGAGCCCGGGCAGCGCCTGGCGCTGGAGGGCAATCCGCACTACTGGGCCGGGCCGCCCGGCGTGGAGCGGGTGGAGTTTCGCTTCTTCCCCAACACCGATGCCGCCTTCAGCGCCTACCAGGCCGGCGAGGTTGACGTGATGGGCAGCGTGCAGGCCGGCGTGCCGGCGCTGCGGCTGGCCGAGACGGTGAACCGGCCCGACTTTCAGACGATCAGCGCGCCGGTGGCGCGCTACATTGGCTTCAATAATACCCAGCCGCCTTTCGACAATCTCTACGTGCGGCAGGCCTTCGCCCAGGCCGTGGACAAGGAACGCCTGGTGGTCCGCGCGCTCACGGACTCGGCCACCCCGGCCTGGCGCATCCTGCCCGCGGGCTTCGCGGGCACTCGCGAGCCGGTCACGCCGCTCGCCTTCGACCCCGTGGGCGCGCGCGCGGCGCTGGGTCTGGCCGGCTATGTCAGCGGCGCTGAGTTGCCGCCGGTGACGTTAACCTATGAGAGCGGCGACACCGACCTGGGCCGCGTGGCCGAGGAACTGCGACGCTTCTGGCGCGAGAGCCTGGGGGTGGACGTGGTCCTCGATCCGGTGCCGCGACAAACCCTGATCGATCGTCTGGACGCCCTGATCGTCAACCCCCGCGCCCCCGACGCGATGCAGATGTACCTCAGCGTCTGGGGCGCGGATTACCCTGACCCCCAGAACTTTCTCTCCCTCCAACTCCACAGCGCCTCGCCCTACAACAACGGGCGCTGGCAACATCCACGCTTCGACGAACTGGTGGAAGAGGCCGACCGCAAGAGCGGGCAGGGCGAGCAGGCCGAACGTTTCCGCCTGTACCGCGACGCCGAGCAGATCTCCATCAACGACGTGGGCTGGCTTCCCCTGTACAACCCGCTGGTCACCCTCGCCATTCGCCCGACGGTGCGCGGCCTGACGCCGACCGTCTCGCCCCAGGGGATCGTTGCCGTGGACTGGACCCAGGTGCGGATCGTGGAGGGGCAGTGACCCTCGCAGGGCATGACTGATTATGTCCGCTCGGCGCGCGACTTCCTATCCTCCGCTGCCCCGCTTCAGCCGCCGGCGGCGCCGGCGGCGGGTCCCGGCCTTTCGGCGGCGCCACCCCGTCCTGGCCTTTCTGGGCCGCCTGGCGCTGGCCTTCGTCAAACTGACCCTCGTGGCGCTGTTGCTCGCCGCGGGGGCCGGGCTGTGGCTCTACCAGCGCTACGCCCGCGATCTGCCCGACCCGGCGCAGATCGGCGAGCATCGCAGCTTTGAAACTACACGCATCTACGCCCGCGACGGCACGACCCTGCTCTACGAACTGGTCGGCCCCGAAGCGGGCCGGCGCACCCCTGTGGCCTTCGAGCAGATCCCCCAGGTGCTCAAGGACGCGACCATCGCTGTGGAAGATGCCGGGTTTTACCAGAATCCCGGCGTCGATCTGCGCGGGATCATCCGCGCGGCCCTCCAAAACTACCAGAGCGGCGAAATCGTCAGCGGCGCCTCCACCATTACGATGCAACTGGTGCGGAACATGCTCCTCGACCCCGAGGAGCGTCGTGAACGCAGCTACGAGCGCAAGCTGCGCGAAGCCATCCTGGCCTACCGCGTCAGTCGCGCCTATGGCAAGGACCAGATCCTCAACCTCTACCTCAACGAAGTGTACTATGGCGCCCAGGCCTACGGCGTCGAAGCGGCCGCGCAGGCCTATTTCTCGAAGCACGTCTGGGAGTTGACCCCCGCCGAGGCCACGCTGATCGCCGGCCTGCCCCAGGCGCCCACGACCTACAATCCCTTCACGGACTTTGCCGCCGCAAAAGCGCGTCAGCGGGTGACCCTGGACCTGATGGTCGAGCATGGGTTCCTGAGCCGCGCCGAGGCCGAGCGCATCTACGCCGAGCCGATCACCCTCGTGCCGCCCCGCACTGACCTGATCGCGCCGCACTTCGTCTTCTACGTGCGCGACCTGCTGGAGCGGCGCTACGGCCCCGATCTGCTCTACCGCGCCGGACTGCGGGTGATCACCAGCATTGACCTGGCCTGGCAGGCCGAGGCCCAGCGCGTCGCCCGCGAGGAGATCGAGGCCCTGCGGGCGCGCAACGCCTCCAACGCCGCCGTGGTCATGCTCGCCCCCGACGGGCAGATCCTGGCCATGGTCGGCAGCGTTGACTACAACGCGCCCGATGGGCAGGTCAACGTCGCGCTGGCCCGGCGGCAGCCCGGTTCGGCGCTCAAGCCGTTCGTCTACGCGGCCGCCCTGCAACGGGGCTGGACGCCGGCCACGGTGATCTGGGACACGCCGAGCCGCTGGGTCACTGCCGATGGCGTCGTCTACGAGCCGCGCAACTACGACAACGCCTTCCACGGGCCCCTGCGCCTGCGCATGACCCTGGCCAATTCGCTGAACATCCCCGCCGTCAAGGCGCTGGAGCATGTCGGCGTGCCGCATTTCGTCGAGGTGATGAGCCGCCTGGGGATCACCACCTTCGACGATCCCGGGCGCTTCGGGCTGGCGATGGCCCTGGGCAGCAACGAGGTGCGCCTGCTGGAACTGGCCGGGGCCTACAACGCCCTGCGCAACGGTGGGCGCTATGTGGCCCCGGTCGCTGTGCTCAAGGTGACCAACAGCCGCGGCGAGGTGCTGGAACGCTGGCAGCCCGACCCGGGCCGCCCGGTGTTCGGCCCGAACAGCGAGCAGATCGCCTACCTGATCACCAGCATCCTGAGCGACAACCAGGCCCGTCGCTACATGTTCGGGGCCAACAACGTGATGGAACTGCCCGAGGTGATCGCCGCGGCCAAGACCGGCACCTCGAACGATTTTCGCGACTCATGGGCGCTGGGCTACACGACCGAGGTGACCATCGGCGCATGGGTGGGCAACAACGACTCCTCGCCGATGGAAGAGGTAGCCGGGGCCAACGGGGCCGGGCAGATCTGGCGCGAGTTGATGCTGCGGTACCACCTCGGGCGTCCGGCTATGCCCTTTCCGCGCCCCGCGGGCATCGAAGAGATCCCCATCTGCGCCGACACCGGCGGGCGGGCCGGGCCAGGCTGCCCGCGCCCGATGACCGAACTGTTCATCGCCGGCACCGGGCCAGAAGAGGTGGACGTGGTCTACCAGACCGTGCGCGTCGGCGGCAACGGGACATGTCTGGCGGCCTCGTACACTCCCGCCGCGGAGGTGCGCGAGGTGCAGTACCCCCTCTACCCGCCGGAGTTCCGCGAGTGGGCCGCCCGCAACGCCCCGCAGCCGCCGACCGAGGTCTGCCCGCCGCCGCAGGCCCCGGCCGAGATCGTGGCGCGCCTGGCGCCTATCGGCGCCAGCGGCGTGGTCACCGGCACCCAGGTCTTTATCAGCGGCACGGCGCGTGGCCCCTTCAGCCTCGAAGTCGGCCCCGGCGGCGCCCCGACGACCTGGCAGACCATCGCCCAGAATCCTATGCCGGTGGAGGACGGCCTGCTGGGGGTCTGGATCACCGGCGGCCTGGCGCCCGGTGACTATACCCTGCGCCTGCGGGTGATCACCGTCGAGGGGCTCAGCGTCACGGCGGAGCAGGTGGTGCGCTATGCGCCGGGGAGATAGGGCCGCATCTCAATGCAACAGGAAGCGCTCTCCAGCGCTCACGAGCTTGCGGCGTCTCTATGACGCTCTAGTATCCCCCCCACCCCCATCCGGCGGGAGGGTCGGGGCGGGCAGCGCCCGCACGCAGGGGGCTGGGGAAACCCGGTTTCCCCATACCTCACCCGGCGGGAGGGTCGGGGCGGGCAGCGCCCGCCGAGGAATAACCTTTTGCATCGTGGCATTGCGCGCCACGCGCATACCCTCCAAAATCTACAATCCAAAATCTACAATCCGATTACCCTCTGATCGTCGCTCCGATCTCCCGCTCCAGACCAGCGATGATCTTCCTACGCACGCGGGCAAGTTCGTCATCGGTCAGGGTGCGGTCGGGGGCGCGAAAGGTCAGGTGGTAGGTGAGGCTGCGGCGGTCGGCGCCGATCTGCGGCCCGGTATACACATCGAAGAGGGTCAGGCTCTCGAGGAGTGGGCCGGCCCCCCGGCGGATCAGCGCCGCCACGCGGTCGGCCGGCACCTCAGCCGGGGCGACGATGGAGAGATCCTGCACCGTGGCGGGGAACCGTGAGAGCGGCGCAAACGTCGGCGGGCGGGCCGCGCCGAAGAGCGCGTCGAGGTCCAGCTCGGCCGCCACCGCCCGCGGCACGCTCAGGCCCAGGCGTTCACGGGCGGCCGGGTGCAGTTCGCCCAGCACGCCCGCCCGCTGCGGGGGAGCAGCGCCAGCGTCCAGCAGCAGCGCGGCGGAGCGACCGGGATGGAAGCGCTCATCGTCGGTCAGGGGAACGAAGCGCACCTGGCCGGCAAGCCCGAGGCGCGCCACCAGCGCCTCGACCACCCCCTTGAGGTCGAAGAAATCGAAGGGTTGGCGATCGGCGCCCTGCCAGCGTTCCGGTTCGCGCGGGCCGGCCATGGCGATGGCCAGACGGCGCGGCTCATCGGGAAGCCAGCGCCCATCCACGCCTGGAGGCTCGGGCTTGAGGTAGACGCGCCCGATCTCGAACAGCAGCGCCCGCTCGCGCTCACGGAGGTTGAACTCCAGGGCCGCGGCCAGCGAGGGCAGCAGCGAGCGGCGCATGTAGGTCCGCTCGGGGGTGTTGGGGTTGGCCAGTTTGAGGTAGCGCGCGGCGACCGCCTCCGATGGCGCCAGCGCGGCCACCAGTTTCATGTCAATCAGGGAGTGGGTGATCAGTTCGGTCAGCCCGGCGCCCACCAGCACTGCACGCACCCGGCGTTCCAGCGCCAGTTCGGAGTGGGGATCGGAGGGGGGCAACTCATCGGCCAGGCGGGTGGCGGGGATGCGGTCATAGCCGTAGATCCGCGCCACCTCCTCGCACAGGTCGGCGGTAATGGTCACATCCTGGCGGAACGAGGGCACCTCCACGCGCACCGCCGGCTCGTCGCCATCGGCGAGCGCGCAGCCGAAACCCAGGCGCCCGAGCAACTCGGCGATGGCCGGGGCGGACAGATCGATGCCCAGGATGCGCCGCACCTCCGCGGGGGTCAGTTCGAGCGTCAGCGGTTGCCAGGGGCGCGGATAGGCATCAATCAGGCCCTGGGCGATGGTGGCCCCGGCGTACCGACGCATCAACTCCAGACAGCGGCGCTGCGCGACGGGCGGGAGGGCGTAATCCACCCCGCGCTCGAAGCGGCGCGAGGCCTCGCTGGGCACATTCAACCCCCGCGCCGTCTTGCGGATCTGCACCGGCTCCCAGATCGCCGCCTCCAGCAGCACGCGGGTGGTATCCTCGCGCACCTCGGAAAACTCGCCGCCCATCACCCCCGCCACCGCCAGCGGCCCGGTCGCGTCGCAGACCAGCAACGGCGCCCGTTCCAGCCCGCTCTCGGGGCCGGGGGTCAGGTCACGCTCCTTGCCGTCGAGGGTCGTGAGGCGTTCACCGGGGCGGGCCAGGCGAACGAGCAGGTGCTGGTTGGCCACCCGGTCGGCGTCGAAGGCATGGGTCGGCTGGCCCCACTCCAGCATGACGTAGTTGGAGATATCCACCACATTGTTGATCGGGCGCATGCCGGCATGCAGGAGGCGGTGCTGCATCCAGCGGGGCGAGGGGCCAACACGAACACCCTCGGCCAGGCCGAGGGTAAAGCGGGGGCAGAGGTCGGGCGCCTCGATGGTCACCGCGGCGCGCCCGGCGATGGGCGGGCCTTCGGCCAGCACCTGGGGATCGGGCAGGGACAGCGGGGCGCCGGTGAGCGCGGCGACCTCGCGGGCAACGCCGACAATCGAGAGGGCGCGGGCGTAGTTGGGCGTAATCTCGATCTCCAGCACCACCTCGCCGAGCACATCGCGGGCCGGCACACCCACCGGCACATCGTCGTCCAGGATGAGCACGCCCTCGTGATCCTCGCTGATGCCCAGTTCCTTCTCGGAGCAAAGCATCGCATCACTCATCACCCCGCGCACGGGGCGGCCCTTGAGGGTAGTGATCACCCGGCCCTCGGCGTGCCCATCGTAGAGCCGGGCGCCCTCGCGGGCGAAGACCGCCTTCAGCGGATGCGCGAGCCGGCCCCGGCCACGATAGGGAAACAGATTGGGCGCGCCGGTCACCACCGTATGCGGCTCGGGCGCGCCATAGTCTACCGTGGCCAGCACCAGGCGATCGGCATTGGGGTGGGGCAGGACCTCGAGAATGTTACCGGTGACGATCTTCTCCGGGTCCCACGGCAATTCAGCGCCTTCGACCCCGACATAATGCACGGCAGCGACCTCAAGGCCACTGAAGGTCAACAGGCGGGCGAGTTCCTCGGGCGGCAGATCCACCGCGACGAACTCCTTCAGCCAGCTCAACGGTACTTTCATACAACCCTCGCAACGGGAATCCCGGAGGATTGTAGCCCGCGCGCGAGTAGTCGTCAAGCCGCCGACACCTCCACTTAGGGCTACGTCAAAATCGTCCGCCCGGCGACCGAAGCCGCAGGCTAGCCTATGCAAAGCCCGCCTGCGCGGGCTCGACAGGCCACGCAGGTGGCCTTCGCACCAGGAGCCGAGGCGTTTACGCCCACGGCGCGGACGATCAACCCGACGTTGACGTAGCCCTGTACCTCCACTGCGCGCGTCCTGTCACTTATGCTACCATAAACCCGACGCCGTGAGCGAGGAGGATGACCGCTCTGACGTCGCCAGGTTGGCGCGGGGCTGAGCGCCATTGGCGCCGTCGCCACATCACGCTCGCGCGTCAGCCTGAGGTGAACATACGCCCTCGGCGAGGGGTGTGGGGAAACCGGGTTTCCCCACACCCCCACCCGCGGGAGGGTTTGGGAGGGCGCAGCCCCTGCCTGGAGGCGGGCCGGCGTAGGGGCGGGGTTTCCCCGCCCCTACGCCGCCGGCCCCGGTGTCTCCCGCCCGGAGGTTCCCGGGGCGCACCCCTCCTGACGTGAAAATAAGCTGCTGGGGCAGAGGAACGGGGAAACCGGGTTTCCCCACACCCCCACCCGCGGGAGGGTTTGGGAGGGCGTCGCCCTCACGCAGGGGTCTGGGGAAACCGGGTTTCCCCACGCCCCCGCCCCCGGGAAGGCGAGAGCGCAGCCCTCGAGCAGGGGGGTGGGGAAACCGGGTTTCCCCACCCCCCTCTTCGAGAGCCTATGTTCACGTTAGGAGGGGTGCGCTCCGGAACCTCCGGGCGGGAGAAGCCGGGGCCAGCGGCGTAGGGGCGGGGGAACCCCGCCCCTACCCCGGCCCGCCTCCAGGCAGGGGTTGCGCCCCCCCAGACCCTCCCACCGGGTGGGGGGCGTGGGAAAACCCGGTTTCCCCACACCCCTGCGCAAGGGCTGCGCCCTCACCTTCCCGGGGCGGGGGCGTGGGGAAACCCGGTTTCCCCACACCCCTGCTCCAGCAGCCTATGTTCACCTTAGACCCTCAAGGATCCGCTCCAACTCGGCGCAGTGGCGTTGCCAGGAGTAGTGGGCCTCCACCCGCGCGCGGGCGGCCGCGCCCATGGCCAGGGCGGCGGCGGGGTCGGCCAGCACGCGGGCGATGGCCGCGGCC
>DAOTYR010000274.1:0-12229 GCA_034434655.1 Chloroflexaceae bacterium | reverse complement strand
CCCCATACCTCTGCGTGAGGACCAGGCCCTCCCGCGGGCGGGGGCGTGGGGAAACCTGGTTTCCCCATGCCCCTGCTTGATGGAGGGGAGTGACGCCCTCCCTCCCCCGGCGGGGGAGGGTTGGGGTGGGGACGAAGAGCATAGGTCTCAGGCGTGCATCTCTCTCCCGGTGGCGACAATATCCGCCAGCACGGCCGCGGCGGTCACGGCGATACCGGCGCCGGGCCCGCGAATGATCAGTGGGCGTTCGGCGTAGCGCGCGGTGGTAAAGGTGAAGAGGTTGTCGGGGCCGCGCAGGCCGGCGAGGGGATGATCGGCGGGCACAATCTGGAAGCCCACACTGGCGCCTTCCGGCGTGATACTGGCGACGTAGCGCAAGGCGCCCCCGGCGGCGCGCGCCGCGGCGACCCGTTCGGCCATTGGCGCGTCGAGTTCTTCCAGGCGGGCCATGAACTCCTCCAGGTCAAGCCGGGCGAACTCGGGCGGGTACCACGGCTCCGGGGGGATCTGCTGAATGGTCCAGGGCTGGCCGCAGGTGCGTCCCAGAATGAGGGCCTTGCGCGCCACGTCCAGACCGCTCAGGTCGTCGCGGGGGTCGGGTTCGGTATAGCCCAGGGAGTGGGCCTCGCGCAGGGCGACCGAGAGGGGCTTGCCGGCCTCCAGTTCGGTGCAGAGGTAGCCCAGGGTGCCGCTCATGACGGCCTCGATGCGCAGCACCTCATCGCCGCTGTCGAGCAGGCTCTGCAGGGCGCCGATGATGGGCAGCCCGGCCCCGACCGTGGCCTCGTAGCGCGTCGCACCGTTTTCGGTCAGGGTGACGAAATCGTGATAGGCCGCGCAGAGGGGCTGTTTGTTGGCGGTGACCACGCGGTGGCCGAAGCGCACCGCGTCGGCCAGGATCACCGTCGTGCCGGCATACGCCGAGACGTCCACGGCGATGCCCGGGGCGGTGATGGGCAGCACGCCCAGGCTGCCGCGCCGGGGCGCGCCCTGGTCGGCCAGGGTGCGCCCGGCGGCTTTGGCCTCCAGAATCTCCAGCACCGTCTCTCTGGGCAGGGGCGCGCCGGAGAAGAACATGGCGGTGCTGTCGGCAATCGCCAGATAGTCAATCGAAAAGCCGTAGCGCCGGACGATGGCGTCATGCTGGGCCAGGATCTGCCGCGCCAGTTCGCGGCCCACGCTGCCAAGGCCGATCTGGACAATCTGAATGCGTTTCATAGTTCCCCGATAGTGTGCTGCGGCACGGTCGCCGCGGCGATGGGCCGTGGGCCCGGGAGTTGCCCATCCAGCAGTAAACGGTGCGGGGCCGTCTGGTCGCCTTCGTCGTTGCCGCGGGCCGCCAGCCGCGCGCAGCGTTCCCGGGCATCGCGGCCTGTAAGCCCTGGCCCGAGCAGGGAAGTGTTCACATGTCTCCTGGGAGCGCGGGCATCTTGCCCGCGGACACGCGACGGGGGCGAAACGCTCTCGCTCGCAGGCGCGTGGGTTACCCCAGGTGTGAACAGGTACCCGAGCAGACCGATCGATGCGCTCATCCTGCCCCTCCAAAGGTGCGTTCCATCAGCCTGCGCATGCGCACGGTAGGGTTGGTTGGCTCGTAGTGCACATCCTCCCACCGCAGGGTATGGCCGGCGGGAACGGGGTGGCGCAGGGTGAGGTCGCGGGCCAGGCCGATAGGCAGCAGGCCGCGCTCCAGCGAGGTCGCCGCGGGTAGTAACTTGCCGTAGACGGTGTAGCCCCCCTCGCCATCGAGGCGCTCGCCGGCCGCCAGGTCGCGTTTGGCTACCGCTGCCACGTCGCCGCGGAAGGCGGTGGGGCGGCCGGTGGCCTCGCCGCGCAGCCCCACCCGCAACACGCTCATGGCCAGTTCCAGACCGATCAGGTGGTAGGGCCGGTAGAGCGCAGTGTAGCGCCCACTGGCGTCGGTGACCAGGCCGTACTCGGCGAAACATTGCTTGACATACTCATCAGGGGCGGCGATGGTGACGAACACCCCCCGGCGCAGATCGCGGCACACCGGACGGCCATCGCGCTCCAGGCTGCTGACGACCTCGACGGTGCCAGCGTGGGCCAGCCGCCCGCCGTGGGCTTCGGGGCGGCAGATGTGGGGCAGGTCGTCCACGCCGCAGGGGGGAAAGCGCAGCCCATCGGGTTGCGGCGTGAGAGCGCAGGCATTGGCGACCGCGGCCATCTCGATCGCCGATCTGCTGCCATCGAGGAACGAGTTGAACATCTGGGGGTTAACGTCGCCGCGGGCCACCTGCTCGGGCGTCAGGCCGTAATGCTCCCAGACCGTTTCGGGGGTCGAGGAGTGGTACGCCGGCAGGTAGCGGGTACCCTTGCCGGCGCAGATCACCTCGAACCCGGAAACACGCGCCCATTCGACCAGTTCGGCGATCAGGGCGGGCTGGTCGCCGTAGGCCAGAGAGTAGACCACGCCGGCCTCGGCGGCGCGGCGGGCCAGGATGGGGCCGGCCAGGGCATCGGCTTCGACATTGACCATTACGATATGGCGATGGTAGTCAATCGCCAGGAGGCAGTGGGCGATGCCCGCCGCGGGCACGCCGGTGGCCTCGACAATGACGTCCAGGCCCGCAGCGGCGATGAGCGCCGCCGCGTCATCGCCCACGTGGGTGCCACCGGTGGCCAGGGCCTCCGCCAGGCTTGCCGCGGCGAAGCGCGCCTCGGGCCAGCCGGCCCGTAGCAAGGCGCCGCGGGCGCGCGCGGGGGCCAGGTCGGCGACGCCCAGCACGTGCAGGCCGGGCACGCGGCGGGCCTGGGCCAGGAACATCGCCCCGAACTTCCCCGCGCCGATCAGCCCGACGCGCAGGGGCCGGCCCGCCTCGGCGCGGGCCGCGAGCAGCGAGAGCAGGTCGCTGGACATAGGTTGCTCCCACGGTGTAGAAGGCCTGGTTGTCCTGATTATCCCATAGGGTCGCCAATGCTTCAAGGGCGGGTTGCTCCGCCCGCGCACCAGCGCGCGATGGCCGCGTGCCATTCGCGTTCGATCGTTTCGAGGGGCGCCCCTGCCAGGCGCGACCAGTCGCGGAGGCGGTAGCTGCCGTCCCGGTAGGCGCGGTAGAGGCGCCGCAGGCCCTCGGGCCGCTCCGCGAACAGGTAGTAGCTGAGGGCCCAGGCGGCATCGTAGTCGAACTGCCCGAAGCGGTCGTAGCCCTCGCGGCGCGCCAGCAATTCGGCGAGCGCCGGGGGCGCGGCCCGCGCGCACAGGCGTTGGAGTTGCGCCCGTCGCGGCGCCGGTCCGGCGGGGCCGCTGCCGGCGAGCACTTCGGCCAGCCCTTCGTCGGCCCAGCCCCTGGGTTCGCGGTGGTAGCCCGGCGTGTGCCAGGCGCCGGGGAAGAGGTAGCGCCCCGCCAGGTGGTGGCTCAGTTCGTGGCGCAGGCTCTCCTCCAGGCTGTTCGCGCTCTGCTCCGGCGTTCGGGCGTAGGTGTACAGCGTGGCGCTGGCCTCGTCGTACACGCCGTCAGCCTCCGCGCTGAAGGCGGTAAAGGCGCGCAGGTAGTCGCGGTAGATGCCCTGGCGGGCAAAGATCAGCACCGTCAGCGGCGGCGCATCTTCACCGGGGAGGGGCGCGCGCAGGTCGGAGCCCACAATGGTGAAGAAATGCTTCCGCGTTTGTTCCATCTCGTCCAGCAGCGGCGCGAGGCGTTCCATAGGCAGACCGGAGCGCACGGTCACGCCGTCGCCGGAGCGGGCGCGGGGCAGGGCCAGGGCCTCGTAGTCGGCGCGCAGGCGCTCCAGGTGGGCCGTGCCGCCCGCCAGACGATCCTGCGCGCGGGCCATGGCCGCGGTGGCGGTGAGGCGAGTGGGGTGGCTTTCGGTCACGGCGGGGCCGGTGGGCAGCGGGTCATCGGGGGCCAGGTCGAGGGGCGGATCGGCCCGTCGTGCCGCGGCCAGGGCCGCGCCAAGCGCGGCCCGCGCGCCGGGGTCGAGTTGCGCGTTCCGCAGATGGGCCACGGCCGTGGCGGCGGCGGCGCGCGTGCCGGGATCGCCGGAGCGCAGCCCGGCCAGGATGAAGCGCCGGTCGGCCTCGGCGAGTGGGCCTGGACGCGCATGGACCAGCCGGCTGCGCGCCAGGGCGGCGCGGTAGCGCAGGCCCGGAGCGAGGGCCGCGTCGCCGGCCAGGCGCTCCAGGGCCGGAGCGGCGCCGAAGTCGGGATAGAAGAAGGTGTCAATGAGCCAGATCGCGTCCGCCAGCGCCAGCGCATCGCGTTCGCTGGCGAGCAGGCCAGCGAGGGTGGCCCGCAGAGCGGCGGCGCGAACGCGGGTCACCAGTTCGTGGGCGCGGCTGCCCCGTGGGGCCTCGGCGAAGCGCCCCAGGACCCGCAGGGCGTTGCGGCGCGCGCGAGCGTGGGGGCCATTGGCGGCCAGGTCGAGCAGCGCGTCGGTGAGGGCCGGATCGGCGCGGAGGCGCAGGGCGGCGGCGAGGTTCTCGGCGCAGGCATACCCGGCGCCGGGCAGAGCCGTCAGGAGCGCCGCCGTGTCGGGGTACGTACCCGCCGGACAGTCAGGGGTGCGGATGGCCGGCGCGGCGGGGGCCACCGCCAGCGGCAGGGCCGAGGCCGGGCTCGCCAGCAGCAGGGCCAGGGCGATGAGGACGGCGAGGCGTTTTGTTCCCATGCGAGAGTAGCCCCACGGGAGGGTCCGGGAGGGCGCCGCCCTCGAGCAGGGGTCTGGGGAAACCGGGTTTCCCTGTACCCCCCGGGTGGGAGGGTTTGGGAGGGCGCCGCCCTCCCAGGACAACCCATTTTATCCCATTGCAGATGCGGGCCTCCGGCCCGCGCACCGAGGCCCCGGCCCACGGGAGGGTCCGCAAGGGCGCCGCCCTCCCAGGAACAACCCATGATCCTGTTCGTGTGCGGCAGAACCGCATGGACGGCTGAAGATAACCCGGTCATGCGAGCAGGCTCTACGCCGACCAGACCAGATCGCGCCGCCACACCTGGATGCCTCCTCGCCCGTCCGGGCCAGGCGTCAGCACGCAGAGGGCGCGGCGGTAGTCGAGCGTCACCCGGTCGAAGCGGGCAAGGAGGCCGTTGCCCAGATTGGCCCGCCCGGTGCGGCCCAGGTCGCCATGGCCGCCCTCGGGGGCGTCGAGGGCAACGTCGCGCACCTCAAACGGCCCGATGCGCAGCCCCGCGGCCACGCCACGCCGCACGGCGCAGCCGCTGGCGAACCCGTGGCCCTCACCGGTGGCGCTGTCGTGGCCCAGCCCCGCGCGATCCGCCAGATCGGCGCTCAGCGTGAGCGCGCCATTGGAGCCGGTATCAATCGTCAGCAAGGGCAGGTCCAGGCAATGCCGCGGCCTGGCTGTGTCGCCCGCGGGGGCCAGCAGCATGGCCCCTGCCAGGGCCGGAAAATGGTCGAAAAAACGCAGCGGCAGGACCGCGCCTGCCTCGCCGGGGGCGGGCGGCTCCAGGTCGGGATGGCACAGACGCAGACGCCGCTCTGCGTAGTGAATATCGAGGGACAGGTTGCTGAGAACGTTATAGCCCAGCACCACGTCCACCTCAAACGGCGCCTGGCGCAGGTCCACGGCCAGCAGGTAGAGATCGCGCAGACACAGATCTCCCAGCCGCAACCAGGGCAGCACCGTTTCGGTAAACGGCACGCCATCGCTGGTCGCGTCGGAGCCAAAGGCAAACTCGCCGAGACGCAGACCGAGGCGCCGGGCCAACCCCAGGTCAATCGCCGAGGGATCGGTGCCGGTATCGATCAGCACGGTCAGCGGGCGCCCGCCTGGCCCCGCCGCGGTGCAGCGCAGCACCTGCGGCATGAAGCGCAGGGGGATGTCGGCGACGCCGCTTGGGGGAAACTCGAGCCTGGTCCGGTCATCTAGCATGCCGATATGATACCACGGGTCCAGGGGACAGGGGCGTGGGGAAACCCGGTTTCCCCACGCCCCCGCCCGTAGGAGAGTTTGGGGGCGCAGCCCCCGAGCAGGGGTATGGGGAAACCCGGTTTCCCCATACCCCCGCCCGCGGGAGGGTTTGGGCGGGCGCAGCCCTCCCAGGAAGAACCTTTTTCATCCCGTCGGGGTGCGGCGCAGCCGCATGGAGGGCTGCGGTGAGCAGACAGGAGGTTACGATGGCTGAACCATTTGATGTAATGCAGCTCGATGCCATCCCTGAGCACTTGCTGGTGCCTGGCGGCGGCTACATCGGCCTGGACGACCGGGCCAGCATCGGCGTCTGGTTGACACGGCCCTTGCCTGGGGTATAATTGAAGCAGACTTGTAGCGACGCATAACGAATCCGCGTCCCTCTCGCGTGGCCTCAGGCTCGCATGGCGCGGCGAGACGGAAGGAGATAGGCATATGTTTGGCCTCGGCTGGGGTGAATTGCTGATCATTCTCGTCATTGTGATCGCCATTTTCGGCGCCGGGCGCCTGGCCGGTATCGGCGGCGCGCTGGGCAGCAGCATCCGCGAGTTCAAGAAGGCGGTTAAAGAGGAGGAGTCCCCCGCCGTCAAGGCTGAGCCTAAGGCCGAAGACGGGACCAGGGCGTAGGCGGCGCGCACCTCCTGGCACGCCGGACGCCAGGGCTGAAAGATCGGCGGCGCCGATCTTTCGGCCCTGGCTATTGCTCTGTGATCAAATGTACCGTGAAGCTCAGGGGCGGAACACGTTCCGCCCCTGTTTGGTGTAGCTTCCCACCCCCCTCCGCGAGCCGGGGTCTGGGGAAACTCCGGTTTCCCCCTCCCAGCCTCCCCCCGCTGGGGGGAGGAGCCCGGTTCCCTCCCCCGGCGGGGGAGGGTGAGGGAGGGGGCAGTGGTATTGGGCGGGCGCAGCCCTCCCAATACCTCCCACCGGGCGGGGGTCTGGGGAAACCCGGTTTCCCCATTCCCCTGCGTGAGGGCGCAGCCCTCCCGGACCCTCCCACCGGGTGGGGTCTGGGGAAACCCGGTTTCCCCAGACCCCTGCGGGGCGGGGGTGTGGGGAAACCCGGTTTCCCCACACCTCTGCTCCAGCAGCCTATGTTCACGTTAGCAAACGCAGTGTATGACTGAAGATTACTACGACCGCGCGACGATTGTGGTGCGTTCGGGAGCAGGAGGCAACGGCGCCGCCACCTTCCGCCGCGAGAAGTATGTGCCTCGCGGCGGCCCCAACGGCGGCGATGGCGGGCGCGGCGGGCACGTCTACCTGGTGGCCGATCCGAACCTCAACACGCTGCTCCACTTTCGCTACGAGCGCAAGTTCGTCGCCGAAGACGGCGGTCACGGGCAAAAGAACAATATGCACGGGCGCCAGGGCAAGGATCTGGTCATCCGCGTGCCGCCCGGTACGGTCGTGCGTACTACTATTGATGGGGTGCCCTGCGAAGTTGACCTGGCGCGCCCCGGGCAGCGCCTGCTCGCCGCCCGCGGCGGCCGGGGCGGGCTGGGCAATGTCCACTTCGCCACGCCGACGCGCCAGGCGCCGCGCATTGCCGAACTGGGCGAGCCTGGCCAGGAGCTGGAGCTGCAGCTCGAGTTGAAGCTGCTGGCCGACGTGGGCCTGGTGGGCTTTCCCAACGCCGGCAAGTCAACCCTGCTCTCGGTGATCAGCGCCGCGCGCCCGAAGATCGCCGACTATCCCTTCACGACCCTCCAGCCCAACCTGGGCATCGTCGAGGTCGGCGTCCGGGATCGTTTCATCGTCGCCGACATCCCCGGGCTGATCGAGGGCGCCCACGCCGGCGTCGGGCTGGGCTACGACTTCCTGCGTCACATCGAACGCACCCGCGTGTTGATCCACATCATTGATGCCGCGGGGGTTGATTTCCGCGACCCGGTGGCCGACTACCATGCCATCAATGCCGAACTGCGCCTGTACCAGCCGGCGCTGGCGGAACGCCCCCAGATCGTGGCCCTCAACAAGATGGACCTGCCCGCGGCCCGCGAGAACCTGCCGCGCCTGCGCGCCGAACTGCCCGTCGCGCCCGAGAACCTGTTCCCCATCGCCGCTGCGACCGGCGAAGGGGTTGACGCGCTCCTCCGCCGGGTTGCCGAGGTGCTCCGCGCCCTGCCCGTTCCGGTGCGCGATCCGGTTGACCCCAAAGAGCCGCCCCTGACCTGGCCCCTCCCGCCGGTGGACGAACATGCCTTTACCATCTCGCGTGAGGGCAAGGGCTGGCGCGTGCGGGGGGTGCGGATCGAGCGCCTGATAAAGATGACCAACTTCGCCCAGCCCGAGGCCCTCGACCGGGTGCAGCGCGTGCTCGCCGCCAGCGGCATCAGCCAGGCGCTGCTCGATGCCGGCCTCCAGGAGGGCGATACGGTCTACATCGCCGACGCTGAACTGGAGTGGGATAGCCTGCGCTTTGAGTGATCGGCGCCTTCGGGGCGGTGCGGCGGGGGCGCTGGTTCGCCCCGCGGCCCTCTGGCGTACCCTTCGAGCAGGGGGATGGGTAAACCTGGTTTCCCCATCCCCCTGCCTGATATCAGCGTTGCTGTGCGCATAACGCTTAACAGTCCGGAGATTGACATATGACCAGCCGTTGCTATAATCAGAACGGGTGTTTAGCATTTTTGTGCCGCACGGATGTTCATGCAGCCCATCGCGATCATCGGTTCGCCGAACAGTACCACCACCTTCACCGTGGACATCCTCGAAACCGCCCGCGACCGGGCGCTGGATCACGCCTGGGTGATCTTTGAGGTGGTGGAACGCTTCAATGGCCGGGCCTATCGCAAGCGCGCCCTCTGTCAGCTCGGCGGCATCGTCACCCGCAACCGCTGGCACGAGGACCCGATCATCCGCGCGGTGATCAAGCATCAGGGCGCCCTGCCGGCCCTCTCCGGCGAGAGCGACCTGACCAGCGCCCAGTTGACGGCCCTGGGGGTGTTCTTGCTCGATGACGATGGGCGGGTGCGTCGCCGCACCACCCTCGCGACGCCGCCGCCCAGCGGCACCCCGGTGTATCCCGCCACCGCCGAGGCGCTTCAGGCCCTGGTAGATACCGAACCGGGCATCTTCTATGCCGGCGCCTCCCCCGGCGATGGGTTGCCCGTGCCGCTGACCCTGCGCCACTTCGGGCCGACCGAGGCGGGCGGCTTCGGCGAAGCGGTGATGATGGGCATCTTCGGCCAGACCCGCAGCGGCAAGTCCATTCTCGCCGCGCAACTGCTCGCCGGGTTTGCCAGCAACCCGCAGATGGGCCTGCTGGTGCTCGACCCCCAGGGCGAGTTCGGGCGCGACCGCTTTGCCGCCGGTGACCACCGGGTTGATTTTAGCATCAGGCGTTTGCTGGGCAGCCTGCGCGTCAGCCGCGCCGTGAACGTGCTCAGCACCGACGAGGTGGCCCTCGAAGGACCCGAGGCGTTCACCGAGACGCTGCGACGAGCGGGGTTCTTCGAGAGCCTGGGCTTCAAAGGGGCCGGCAAGGAACGCGAGGCCAGCGAACGGCTCGCCAACCTGATTGCCGAGTTGACCGACGCCGAGGGCCGGCGCCGGCCCGTGCGCGATCTGCGCGGAGCCGATCTGCCCCTTCTGGTGCGCGACCTGGCCCGCTTCGCCGATGTGATCTACGCCAGTCGCCCCGGCACCACCCCCGGCGAGGGTCAGCGCGCCCAGGACGTGCTGGCGCGCTTCCAGCTCGACGAGACCCGTCTCAAGCGGGTCTGGGCCAGTTCCCTGTCGGCCTTCCGCACCGACACCGGCCGCACGCCGCTCTCGCAGCTCATCCAGCGGGTGCTCACCGATCGCGAGGTCGTGGTGCTCTCCTTCGCCCAGGAGGGCGGACACGATGCCGTGCCCTACTTCTTGCTCAACGAGATTCTGACCCGCTTGCGCCAGGTGATCCATCGCAGTTTCAACCACGGGCAGCAGTCCAACGCGCTGATCGTGCTCGACGAGGCGCACCTCTTCGCCGGTGAGCACGCCGCCGAGAGCAGCGATGGGGCGCGCACCCGCGCCCTGCTGGCCCAGAGCGTGCGTATGACCGGCAAGTACGGCGTGGGCTGGATGTTCATCACCCAGACGCTCCACGATTTTGATAAGATTGTGCTGCGGCAGCTCCAGGTCAAATGTTTCGGCCAGGGGTTCAAACTGGGCGCCGATCGTGAATATGTGGAAACGGAACTGGGCAAGGAAGGTTTCGCGCGCTACTGTTCGTTGCCCGATCCCAAACGCACCGGGCGCTACACGTTTATGATCACCGGCCCGATCGTGGCCCTGGGCAGCCTGGGAACGCCGCTGGTGTTGCAGGGCTTTCGCAGCGCCGATGACCTCATGCGCGCCAATCCGCATTGTTTTCAGTTGCGCTAATGAAGGCTTCTTCCTGCCGCGGGAGGGGTGGCGCCTGGTGGAGCGGGTGGAACGCGTCGAAGCGCCGTTGCTGGTGTGGTGCGCGAACCGGCCTTTAGCGTCGTGTCAGCGCCGGTGCTGGAGGAACTGCGGGCGCGCCTGCGCGATGGCACAGGGCGGGTCGTAGAGGTTCCGGGAACCAACCATACCATGTTTCGCGGCCCTGGCTATGCCGCGACAATGACAACCCTGCTGGCCTGGTTGGGCGCATGAGCTTCGCTGCGCATGCCCGATGACCAGCGGGTGTGACGAACGCGGTCCTATGGTCCGCCAGCGGGTGCGCGGGCCGTGGCGTCAGGCAACCTGGCGTCCGGTCCGGCACTCGCCTGGTGGCTGTTACGACACCTGCTGCTCGCGTCGCGGGCCGATCTGGTTACCGGCGCTGGCGTTGTTTGATTTGTAGCCGTTCCCGCGCACAATTTCGGCGTAGCGGCGGGTGCTGCGCGGATCGCGATGGCCGAGGATGCGCCGGACCACCTGCTCCGGGTAGAAAGCGATCAACTCGGCGGCGGCAGTGTGGCGCAGGTGGTGCAGCGTATAGCGGGGCACCTCCTTGCCGTCCACCACGTCCACCAGACGCGCCTGCTTGCACACCTGCACCCAGCGGCGATGCAGGGTGTCGTAGGAGGCGCGGTTGCCGCGCGACGACTGGAACAGCGGCGTGTCGGGGGACACGTCGTCGCCCAGTTCGCGCAGCCAGCTCCGCAGACCGCGCAGGCTGCGGGGCATGGCGTCCGGGGTGAGCACGACCATACGCTTGGCGCCGCTCTTGCTATCCTGCACCAGCAGCACCTCGCGCCCCGGCTCCAGGATCACGTCGCCGACGTTGAGGTTCAGCACCTCATCGGTACGAACGCCAATCTCGCGCAGGAGCGTGAAGATCAGGCGGTAAGGTTGCGGGCTGGCGTTGATCGCGGCGTCGAGCGCCCGCCGTTCGGCTTCACTGGCAATGGGCTGCGGGCGATGCTCGGCATGGTAGCGCACGCCCACCCGTTCAACGGGGTTGCTTGCCACATACCCCTGGCTCAGCGCCCAGCGAAAGAAGCGTCCCAGACTGGCAATGCGCCGGTTGGTGGTCCCCGGCTGTTCGTTCCGACTCTCCAGAAACGCCTTGATATCGCTGGTGGCAATCGCCTCCAGCGGCATCGTCAGTGTTGCTGCAGCCGTGCGCAGATCACACCGATACGATGTGATCGTGTTGGCGCTCAGCCCGTGTTCGCGTTGAATGTCGCTCAGGAACGTTTCCAGTTCACTGGCGATCGTGCGCGATCCGGGCTCGCTCGGGCTATCGCTGCTGGACATACTCGTCCTCCTCATACGCGCCGCGGGAGGTTTGCTCGCGTGGCGCTGCCGCCCTTATAACAGCCTGTCCGGATAACTCCTTCGGGAAGGTCTGGGAGGGCCACGCCTTCCCAGGAAACTTCGGGATGCGGGTACGCAAAGGCGCCATATCCACCACTGACCCCTGGTCCGAGGAGGGTGGGGCAAGCGGGTTTCCCCACGCCCCGGCCTCGCAGGAGGGTCCGGGATGACGAAGCCTTCCCAGCACGCCAGTGACCATCAGCCGCGGCGCAGGTGTGCAGCCGCATCGTTCTGTCGCAAATGCTGACCCTGTTTTGCATTATAGCAAAAACTACGACACATTTCTAGTTCTAAGTTGCGAATATTTAGACTTCAGCCATTCGCGGGGCGCGGGATGATTGCCGGCGTCCGGACGGTATGCCCTCGGGAACCCTCTTGAGCAGGCGCTGGCGGGTCGGCAGGCAGGCCAGATGCGCGCGGATCACCGGCGCGACAACGCGCGCGGAAACGGCTCCGTCGTCGGGCGGCAGTTCGATGCGCCCCGGCGGCGCCCACCGCTGGAGGGCCGCCAGCCGCGCAAACATGCCTGTGCCCGGTGAGGCGTGATCCGCAGTAAGTTTACAC
>DAOTYR010000273.1:0-16855 GCA_034434655.1 Chloroflexaceae bacterium | reverse complement strand
CTGCGTGCGGGCTGCGCCCTCCCAGACCCTCCCAGGGGCCGGGGCCGGGATGCGCGGGCCTCCGGCCCGCGGCCGCCGGCGAGGTGGGGAAACCCGGTTTCCCCCGACCCCTGCGTGCGGGCCTGGCCCTCCCAGACCCTCCCAGGGGCCGGGGCCCGGATGCGCGGGCCGCCGGCCCGCAACCGCAGGAGATGTTGGGTAACCCGGTTTCCCCAGACCCCTGCGTGCGGGCTGCGCCCTCCCAGACCCTCCCAGGGGCCGGGGCCCGGGTGCGCGCGCGGGCCTCCGGCCCACTTCCGCAGGGGATGTGGGGAAACCCGGTTTCCCCCCAGGGGCCGGGGCCCGGGTGCGCGGGCCTCCGGCCCGCTTCCGCAGGAGATGTGGGGAAACCCGGTTTCCCCGGACCCCTGCGTGAGGACTGCGCCCTCCCAGACCCTCCCAGGGGCCGGGGCCCGGATGCGCGGGCCTCCGGCCCGCTTCCGCAGGAGATGTGGGGAAACCCGGTTTCCCCAGACCCCTGCGTGCGGGCTGCGCCCTCCCAGACCCTCCCAGGGGCCGGGGCCGGGATGCGCGGGCCTCCGGCCCGCTTCCGCAGGGGATGTGGGGAAACCCGGTTTCCCCGGACCCCTGCGTGCGGGCCTGGCCCTCCCAGACCCTCCCAGGGGCCGGGGCCCGGATGCGCGGGCCTCCGGCCCGCTTCCGCAGGGGATGTGGGGAAACTCGGTTTCCCCGGACCCCTGCGTGCGGGCTGCGCCCTCCCAGGGGCCGGGGCCCGGGTGTGCGGGCCTCCGGCCCGCTTCCGCAGGGGATGTGGGGAAACCGGGTTTCCCCACATCCCCTGCGTGAGGGCTGCGCCCTCCCAAACCTACGGCGCGGGGGTTCGCGCGGGCGAAGGCGGGGGCCCTGCCGTGGGCGGCTCGGGCGGCACGGGGGTGGGCGGCTCGGGCGGCGCGGGGGTGGGCGGCTCGGAGAACGGCGGCGTGGGCAGTTCGACCGGCGCGGGGGTGGGCGCTTCCGAGGGGAACGGAGCAGGGGTCTCCGTCGGGGTCTCCGTGGGCGGCGGCGGCGGCGGCGGCTCCACGACCTCGGTTGCGGTGGGCGTCTCAGTGATAATCGGCGTCAATGGCTCCGGTATGCTGGTTGGCGCCGGGGGGGGCGGAATATAGATCGGCGGCGCGGTGGGCGGCTCGGGGCTGGGAGGAATCGCCTCGATCGTCGGTAACGCTGACGCAGTTGGCGTAGGACTGGGCGCAGGCGCGCTTGAGGGCGACGCAGCCAGCCCCGGCGTGAGCGTGGGCGTGGCGGTCGCAGCAAGGGGCGAGGCCATGATGCCGGGGCCGGGTGCTTCAGTCGAGGTTGGCGCAGGCAGAGGCGGAGGCGGGCCGCCAGAAAAGGCGCCCTCACGGATCAGGCCCACACCCGCAACCGCGTAGACCACCAGAATCGCTCCCAGCAGGGTAAGTAGCATCCCATAGATGGCGCGGTCGCGGGCAGGAAGACCGGCGAGCCAGCCGCGCAGCCCACCGGCAGAGGCCAGCGCCGGTTCAATCGGCGGGGCGGCGACCGGTACCGGCGTTGATGGGAGGACCATGCCCGTGTATAATGGGCACTTGACATGATCCGCAGAAAGACAGAAGTTGAGCTGATAGTCCGGCGGCGTCGAGGGGATCTCCTGCGCCTGGCCGGTGGCGTAGCAGCGATGCTCAGGCGTTGGCGAGGCGAAGCGGATCGCCTGGTTCTGCTTGAGCCCAAGGTATGGGCAGTGTCCGGTTGGCTCGAGCATGGTTGGTGAACGGTTTCGCCGCGACGTTGCCGTGTGCATTATAGAACCCGGTTCAAGTGACGTCAAAGAACAGGAGTTACGCGGTCGCGTTCTGACGGGGAGGGGTGAAGGGCCTGCGGCCCTCCGCTAACCGGTTGTTGCCCGCCCGCGGCGGGAGGGCCGTGGGGGTTGCGCCAGGCTACCTGGCCGCCGCGGGCGGGAACAGGGGGATGTGGGGAGGCTGCGCCTCCCCGCACCCCTCCATCGCGTACGTCCTGTCAAAGAAGCACAGGTGCCCGTATGCGCGTCGTTATTGTCTCTGACATTCATTCAAACCTCGTTGCCCTGGAGACAGTCCTGGCCGCGGCGGGCAGTTTCGACGACCTCTGGTGCCTGGGTGATACGATCGGCTATGGCCCGCGCCCGAATGAATGCGTTGCCTTGATGCGCCAGCACGCCAGCAAGGCCCTCACCGGAAATCACGACCTCGCCTGTCTGGGCAGAATCGACCTGCGCGACTTCAACCCCGATGCGCGCCGGGCCAATATCTGGAACGGCGAACAACTCAGCGCGGAGAATCGCGCCTGGCTCGAGCAACTCGCCCCTACGCTGCCGATTGACGAACGCTTCTTTCTTGCCCACGGCAGCCCGCGTGAGCCGATCTGGGAGTATGTGCTCTCGACCGAGCAGGCCGCCGGCAACTTCCAGGTGTTCAACCAACAGGTATGTTTCATCGGCCATTCGCATGTCCAGCTCGGCTTTCGCGTCCGCGAGGGCTATGAGCGCTGCGAACGCTTCCTGGCCGACCGCCAGCGGGTGGTGGAGATCGAGGACCACTCCCGCTTCATCATCAACCCCGGTAGCGTGGGCCAACCGCGGGACCAGGACCCCCGCGCGGCCTATGCGATCCTCGACACCGATCGCGGAACGGTAACCTTTGCTCGCGTAGAATACGACGTGCGCGCCACGCAACGCCAGATGATCGAGGCGCGCCTGCCGGGCGCGCTGGTTCGCCGGCTGGAGTATGGGATGTAGGCGGGCACCCGGCGTTCCCCTTGCTCTGGCCCTGTCGGGCGTCGGAGGGCTGCGCCTTCCCAACCCCTCCCGGTGGGTGAGGGTCTGGGGAAACCAGGTTTCCCCAGACCCCTGCCTGAGGGCGGCGCCCTCCCAACCCCTCCCGGTGGGTGAGGGTCTGGGGAAACCTGGTTTCCCCAGACCCCTGCCTGAGGGCTCCGCCTTGCCGGACCCTCCCACGGGCGAGCCAGAGGCACGGGCCTGGGTGCGCAGGCTCCGGCCCGCGTTCACGCCACGCGGGGACCCCGGCTGCGTACGTCCTTGTTAATTAAACGCGCCAACGCAAGATTATTGAGCCAGGAGAATCGCAACCAGACGATGAGCGGATCGTCATCCGCAGTGTGCCCGCTGTTGAGCCACGCGCAAGCAGGGCCGCGCATACTGGCACGACGGAACGGGGCTTTTGGAAGCGAAGGACCAATGCAAAAACAACCCACCCGTGAGGTAAGCGCGCCCGCGCTGGCGCTGCCGCTGCCCCTCCTGATCGGCGCGGCTGTCGCCCTGCTGGGAAGCCTGGTTATTGCCGTCCCCGGGGACCCCGAATGGTGGAAGGTGATCCTCCTGGGGGTGGTTCAGGGGATCACCGAATGGCTGCCGATCTCCTCCACTGGCCACCTGCTGATCGTCTCCGATTTGCTGGGGTATAGCGGCAGCATCGGGGGCACGTTCGAGATCTTCATCCAGTTCGGCACGGTGCTGTCGGTGGTGGCATTCTACGCCGGCGATCTCCTGACCCAGGGGCGCGCCCTGCTGGGGCGCGGCACGCGCGACGAAGCGCTGGCGGCGCGACGTCTGTGGATCGGGGTATTCATCGCGGCCCTGCCCGCGGCGATCATCGGCATCGTCTTCCGCGACTTCATCAAAGCCGTGCTCTTCGAGACGCCCCAGGTTATCGCCGGGGCGTTGATCGTCGGCGGGATCGTCTTTCTCATCATCGAGCGCTTTCCGCTTCGCGCCCCGCGCACCCACGACCTCGGGCGCGTTACGCCCTGGCAGGCCCTGGGGGTGGGCATCGCCCAGGTGTTTGCCCTGATTCCGGGGGTGTCGCGCTCCGGTTCGTCAATCGTCGGCGGGTTGCTGGCCGGTCTCGACCGGCGCACCGCGACCGCCTTCTCGTTCTACCTCTCGATCCCCGTCCTCGGCGCGGCAACCGTTGTGGACCTGATCGGCAGCCTGGACCAGGTGCAGGCCGGCGACTGGGGCCGCCTGCTGCTGGGCACGGTGGTGGCGATGATCGTCGGCTACCTGGCCATTGGCTGGCTATTGCGCTATGTCGCGCGCCACACCTTTGTTGCCTTTGGCATCTACCGCATCGCGATCGGGCTGCTCATTCTGTGGCTGGCCGCTGTGGGTATGCTGTAGGGCCTGCCAATGTATTATGGTCTTTGAAAAATTAATCCGCTATGCCGGGCTAGCCGTGGGGCTGAAGCCCTCGGCCAGGGGATGCGAAGGCCGCCTGCGCGGCCTAGAGCGGATTATGTATTCAAAGACCATTATACCTCCGTAAGTTCCAACATCTCCTGGGCCTGAATGGCGGTAATCGCCACGGTATTGACAATATCCTCCACGCTGCACCCCCGGCTCAGGTCATTGACCGGCTTGTTCAGCCCCTGGAGCACCGGCCCCACCGCGATCGACCCCGTTTCGCGCTGCACCGCTTTGTAGGTATTGTTGCCGGTGTTGAGATCGGGAAAGATCAGCACCGTGGCCTGGCCCGCGACCCTGGAGTCGGGCATCTTGGCGCGGGCGACGCGCTCGTCCACCGCGGCATCGTACTGCAGCGGCCCCTCCAGCAACAGATCGGGGCGCCGGGCCTGGGCCAGTCGGGTCGCCTTCCACACCCGCTCCACCTCCTCGCCCTCACCCGACTCGCCCGTCGAGTACGAGAGCATAGCTACCCGCGGCTCGATGCCGAAGAGTCTTGCCGTCTCCGCCGAGGCGATGGCAATATCGGCCAGTTGTTCGGCGGTAGGACGGGGATTGATGGCGCAGTCGCCATAGACCAGCACCCGATCCTCCAGACACATAAAGAACACCGAGGAGACGATCGAGATGCCCGGGCGCGTCTTGATGATCTGCAGCGCGGGGCGGATGGTATGGGCCGTGGTATGCGCCGCGCCGGAAACCATACCGTCGGCATCGCCCATATGGACCATCATCGTGCCGTAGTAGGAGACATCGAGCATCAGGTCGTGGGCCTGCTCACGGGTCATGCCACGGTGCCGGCGCAGGCGGTAGAGTTCGTCGGCGTAGATGTCGAGACGCGGCGAGGTGGCCGGATTGATGATCTCGACCCGATTGAGATCCAGGTCAATGCCCAGGCGGCTGACCGTGGCGCGGATGTCCTGCGGGTCGCCGAGAAGGATCAGGTTGGCGATCCGTTCGCGCACCAGGATGGCGCTGGCGCGCAGGATGCGCTCCTCGTTGCCCTCGGGCAAGACGATGCGCCGGCGGTTGGCGCGGGCCTGCTCGGTCAGCTTGTAGAGGAACAGCCGGGGCGAGACGCCGCGTGGCTCGATGGTGCCGTAACGCTGCTCGAGGGCGGCCCCATCAATGTAGCGGGCGCAGAGTTGCAGCCCCGCTTCGATCTTCATCGGCGTATCGGTCGTGATGTAGGACTTCACGCGGAACAGTTCGGTAGCCGTCTCGTAGGTATCGCTGGTCACCGCCACCACCGGGGGCATCTCGCCCACCCCATCGAGCAGGCGCGTCAGGGCCGCCGAGGGCCGCTGCCCGGCCGTCAGCACGATCCCGGCCAGGGAGGGGTAGTTCGCCGAATGGTGGGCCAGCACCGCGCTCAGGAGAATATCACCGCGATCGCCCGGCGTGACCAGCAACACATGGTCGCTGAGGCGCTCCAGGTAATGCTCCATCTGCATGGCCACGATCATCACCCGGCGCGCCTGCCGGTCGAGTTGCTCGCGGCCATAGAGCACCTCGGCGTTAAGTTGCTCGACGACCTCGCGCATCGTCGGGCTGCCCAGCACCACATCGGCGGGCAAGACCACTACCTGGTCGAGGGGAAGGCCCAGATCGTGGGCGAGCGACGGGCGCAGCATATCGAGGCGTTCGGGTTCGACCTTGTTCACCACCAGCGCCACCACCGGGCAACCGCGGGCGCGAAAGGCGTCGTGGGCCTGCCGCAGCATACCGGCAAGCTCCTCGACACCGCGACCCTGACCGCTCGTCAGCAGGATGACCGGGCTGTCGAGACTGCGGGCAAGCTCAACATTCAGGTTGAACTCAAACTGAGGAGCATCGTGGTGGCTGTCGGAGCCCATGCAATAGACAAAATCGTAGCGCCTGGCCAGGCGCTGGTAGGCGGCGATGCTGCGGTTGAGGATCTCGTCGTAGCGATTATGGGCCAGCAAGGCGTCGGTGGCCGAAGCGGTAAGGGCGTAGGTTTCACCATAGACCTGATCAAGGTGAAAGTGGCGCAGGAGCAGATCAATGGTCTTGTCGGGCCGGGTGACGGCCTCATCGCGGATTACCGGGCGAAAGATCGCCACGCGCCGTGTCTTACGCAGCACGTAATCGAGGATCCCCAGCGAAAGTAGCGAGGTTCCGGCGTGGCGTTCCAGGGGAACGAGGTACAGCGAGCGTGCCATGCATGCTCCTTACGTATGTTCGTGCGGCTGCGCCGCCCACCATCAAGCGCGTTTTCGGGGAAGGGCCGCGCCCTCCCGCACCTCCCAGGCATGATTGTAGCTTCCCGAGTCACAGGGGAGCACGGAGCATGGCCGTTCGGTCAAGAGGGGTAAAATCGGTTGCGGATTGCGTTTTATATCTGGCCGGCTCTGGTTGCCTCTAACCCCTGGCTAACGTGAACATACGCCCTCGGCGAGGGGTGTGGGGAAACCGGGTTTCCCCACGCCCCGCCTCGCAGGGGAATGGGGAAACCGGGTTTCCCCATTCCCCCACCCGGTGGGAGGGTCTGGGAGGGCGTAGCCCTCCCAGGAACAATCGTATGTTCATCCCGTCGGTGTGCGGCGCGAGCCGCATGGGGGTCTGAGAAGAAGCGCCAGAAAGGCCCGGCCCGCCTCTGGTTCGAGAACGTGCCGCGCGACCCGCAAGCGAGCAACGAAAGGAGAACGACTGATGTCCACACGTCCAGGTCGTCTGCCATGGCCCCTGCTGCTGCTCACAGTGGCGCTCAGCCTTACCCTCAGCGGCGCATGGACCGCCCGATCCGCTCCGCCTGTCTTTGTAACCGCAAACAACATCGTGCTCCAGCAGGGCGCCACGCTGCCGGTCTTCCCCCTGAGCGCGCCGCAGGTCAACAACGACACGACGCGGGATCTGGCCCAACGCTTCAGTGGCATCTACAATCGCCAGCCGATCGCTGCGGATACGTACCTTGGCTCTCCGCGCTTTACCGTCCCATTCACCGACACCCGTTCGCTGCTGGTGCGCTACGGAGCCAGCGGCGGCTACTACGCCACCAATCTGGACGAACTTGGCCGCGAGAGCCAGCGCGGGGCCATTGACCGGGGGCAGGCGCAACGGCTGGCCTGCCGGTTCCTCCTGGATAACGGCTTTATGGACGTCCGGGGCAATCTGCTAGCCGGCCCGCAGACCCCCCAGGGGGTGCTCACGCCGAACCCCCAGGGCTGCGATGTCAACCCCGATCCGCAGAACCCGCTCTACCCGACCAGATTCATCCGCGCGGCCACGGTTTCCGCGAATACCCTCAACGCCGAGCCGGCCCAGGCGACCTCGCAGGTGGTCGGTGTGATCGTGGAGGTGCCGATGCGCCTGCCGGTGCAGTTCGGCCAGCAGTCCGGCTTGCCCCTGGGCGGGCCGGGCGGGCACCTCTCGCTGCTCTTTACCACCACCACGCCCGACAATGGTCCCTCGCTCGACAGTGCCGCGCCCGGCCTGGCGGCGGTGGCGATGCCCTTCTTCAGCCGGCAGCTCGGCCAGCCGCGCAACGTGCCCATCGCCGACCCAAACACGATCCGCAACCAGGTCGAGCAGCAGGTGCGCGCCTCGTTCCCCGGGGCCACGGTCAACGTGCCGCAACCGGAGTTGTCCTACTACGTGCTCGACGCCGCGGTCGAGCAGCGGGCGCTGGAGCCGGTGCTGGAGTTTCAGGGCATCGAGGTCACCGTCGGAGGCGAGACGGTGATTCTGCGTGACATCGTGGCCCCGCTGGCCCGATCGGGGCCGGGAGGTTTCGGCCCCACCGTGAGCATTACCGACCCGGCCAACGGCTCGAACTTCCAACCCGGCGCAGAAGTGCTCTTGCGCGGCACGATCAGCAACGGCGTGGCCCCCTACCGGGTCGAATGGCTCACCGGCGACGGGGTGGCCCTGAGCAATGCCTCTACGCTGAACAACCCCGGCCCAGTTGAATTGCGCACCCGCAACCTGCCGGCTACGGGCCGTGACGGCGAGCCTACCCCGGTTACGGTGGTGCTGCGGGTGACCGACAACGAAGGCGCGGTGCGGGAGGCCCAGGTCAGCCTGCGGCCTGCTGTCGCGCCCATGCTCCTCTACCTGCCGCTGATCATCCGTGAGCGCAGCAGCGCGCCCGCGACCGCTGAAGCCGTTCCGGAGCAGACAGGCTACAGCTTCGGCATCGAAGCCATCTGGGACTATCCGCCAGCCGGCGCGGGCGGCAGCGATCTGCCGGGGGTGATCCCCGACGCGACCGGCTTCCGCAGCGGGATGCTCGGCTATGGCTACAGCCAGCGCTTCTACTGGACCAATAGCTCCGCCTGGGAGCGCGACTGGCGCGATTGCGGTCTGGGGGGGATTGACTGCACGTGGGGCGTGGATCGGGCCGACTTTGTGTACTACGCCGGACACGGCGGCCCGGCCGGCCTGAGCCTGGCCTCGAACAAAGACAGCACCTGGGTCAGCGCCAACAACGCCCGCTTCAACAGCGCCCGCTGGGTCGGGTTTGCTTCATGTCAGACGTTGCGGGTGCAGGGCTACGCCAGCGGCAGCGAACCGATCCGCAGGTGGTTCAGCTCGTTCCAGGGGGCGCACATGCTGCTGGGCTTCAACAGCAACATGGCCGACGTGGCCTTCGGCGGGCGCCTGGTGGAGAACATGCGCTTGCCGAGCTTCTTCGGGATCGACTTTCCCTGGGCCCAGCCGACCATCGCCCAGGCGTGGATCAAGACCTCCTTCGAACTGAGCGCCGGCAAGATCGCCTACATCTACGCGCGCAGCAGCACGGTCAATCCTGCCAACGATAAACTCCCGCGACCGGGGCAACCCATGCCGCCACGTCCATTCCCGGTGAGTTCGTATCACTGGGTGTGGGAGGAGTTCTAGTAATTCTTGGGAGGGCGCAGCCCTCCCAAACCCTCCCGCGGGCGGGGGGATGGGGAAACCCGGTTTCCCCATTCCCCTGCTCGAGGGCTGCGTCCTCCCAAACCCTCCCGCGGGTGGGGGGCTGGGGGAACCAGGTTCCCCCATGGTCACCTCAGCCGTCCATGCGATTCGCGCACAACGCCCGATGAACATCGCCTGGGAGCGCGGGCGGCCCGACCTCGTCGCGTCTCCGCGGGCAAGGTGACGGCCCCCCTCCCCAGCCCTCCCCCCGCTGGGGGGAGGGAGTCCGGCTCCTCCCCCCAGCGGGGGGAGGTTATACCGATTCTCCTTGATGGCATCGCATTGGCTCAACTCCACACCTCCACAGCTCTACAGCTCTCCAAAGCCCTGTGTGGAGCTGTCGAGCTGTGGAGATGAGCAGGACCATGCGGGATTGCCAATTCCACTTGGTATTAGGAGGGGGGGCAGCGCCGCATGCGCGTAGGTGAGCAGCTTATGTTCACGTTAGGCGCTGCGCGCGGCACGGCCCCCTCCCCGCCTCCATCACCATCGCGGGCCGGGGGCTCAGGCCACCAGGGCCTCAAGCACTCCCATGAGCTTCTCGCTCCAGGCGCCGTTGAGGGCGCGCCGGTCGAGGCGCACGAACTGCGGGCCGACCCTGACCGTCTGGTCGCGCAAGAAGCGCCGGCGCAGGCGCTCGCGCCGGGCGCTCTCGAGCACCGGCAGGCGAATGACAAACTCGTCGCCCGAGGCGACGACCGAACTGACCCCCGCCTGCAGCGCCAGGGCCTTGATCTGCAGCCAGGTGAGCAGGTGCAGGGCCGCCTCGGGGGGCTTGCCGAAACGGTCGTGCAACTCCTGCCGCAACTCGCGCACCTCCTCCACCGTCTGCGCTTCGGTCATGCGCTGGTACATCGCCACCCGCAGCACCGGGTCGGCGATGTACTCTTCGGGCAGGTAGGCTGTGAGCGGCAGGTCGAGGGTGACGAGCGGCGAGACCAGGACCTTTTCGCTGATCACCAGGTTGCTGGCGGCTTCGCTCAGACTGACCTGGGGCGCGGCGTCCCCGGACGGCGCGGCGCGGTCGACGCTGGCCTTGAGTTGCCGCACGGCCTGTTCCAGCAGCCGTGAGTAGAGATCGAAGCCCACGGCGGCGATGTGGCCGCTCTGTTCGGCGCCCAGGAGATTGCCCGCGCCGCGGATCTCGAGATCGCGCATGGCGACGCGGAAGCCCGCGCCGAGTTCGGTGGCCTCCTGGATGGCTTCCAGGCGCGCCTGGGCCTCCTGGGTCATCGGTTTCTCCTGGCGGTAGAGCAGGTAGGCATAGGCGCGGTTGGCGCTGCGACCGACGCGCCCGCGCAACTGGTAGAGTTGCGCCAGACCGTAACCGGTCGCATCGTCGATGATGATCGTGTTGGCGTTGGGCACGTCCAGCCCGCTCTCGATGATGGTGGTGCAGACCAGCACGTCGTAGCGTCCGTCGAAGAAATCGAGCATCACCCGCTCGAGTTCGCGTTCTTCGAGTTGCCCGTGACCCACGGCGATGCGCGCCTCGGGAACCAGGTTGCGCAGGCGATTGGCGACGTGGTAGATGCTCTGCACCCGGTTGTGGACGAAGTAGACCTGGCCGTCGCGTTCCAGTTCCCGCGTGATGGCCTCGCGCACCAGTTCCTCGTTGTACGGCGCCACATAGGTCTTGATCGGCAGGCGATCCTCGGGAGGGGTGTCAATCACGCTCAGGTCGCGAATGCCGGCCATGGCCATGTGCAGGGTGCGCGGGATGGGGGTGGCGGTGAGGGTCAACACGTCCACCTCGGCGCGCAGACGCTTGAGGCGCTCTTTGTGGCGCACGCCGAAGCGCTGCTCCTCGTCAACCACGACCAGCCCCAGGTCCTTGAACCGCACATCGTTGGAGAGGAGGCGGTGGGTGCCGATGACGATATCCACCTGGCCGCGGGCGAGATCGGCGACGAGGGCCGCCTGTTCTTTCAGCTGGCGGAAGCGCGAGAGCATTTCGACGCGCACCGGGAAGGCGGCCATGCGTTTGCGGAAGGTGTCGTAGTGTTGCTGGGCCAGCACGGTGGTGGGCACCAGGACGGCCACCTGTTTGCCGTCCTGGACGGCCTTGAACGCGGCGCGGAGGGCCACTTCGGTTTTGCCGAAGCCCACATCGCCGCAGATCAGGCGGTCCATCGGCACGGGTTGTTCCATATCGCGTTTCACCTCACCGATGGCGCGGAGCTGATCCTCGGTTTCCAGGTAGGGGAAGGCGTCTTCCAGTTCACGCTGCCAGTCGTTGTCGGGGCCGTAGGCGTGGCCCTGCTTCATCTGGCGCTGGGCGTAGAGGGCCAGCAGTTCCTCGGCCAGGTCCTGCACGGCGGCGCGGGCCTTGCGCTTGGCCCGTTCCCAGTCCTGCGTGCCCAGGCGCGTAAGCGCGGGCGCGGCATCACCCGCGCCGATGTAGCGGGTGACGCGATCCACCTGGTCCACCGGCACATAGATCTTGTCGTCGCCGGCGTAGCGCAGCACCAGATACTCGCGCTCGATCTCGCCGACGACCCGGCGGATCAGGCCCTCGAAGCGGGCGATGCCGTGTTCGATGTGGACCACGTAGTCGCCCGGCTTGAGACCGCGCACGAAGGCGGCCCGTTCCTCGGCGGAAGGGCCGCGTTTGCGGCGTTCGCTGAGGGGGCGACGCTGGCGAATGCCGAAGATCTCGCTATCGGTGTAGAGGGTCAGATTGAGGGCGGGGAGGCGCCAGCCGCCCTCCAGGGCGCTATGGGCCACAGCGAAGCGCGTCCGGGCCGCCGCGGCGCCGGAGCCGACGTTCGGGAGGGCCTCCTCGACCAGTTCCTGGAGCCGGGCGGCCTGGCTGGTAACGGCCAGCACCCGCTCGCCGCGCTCCAGACGGGTGACGATGTCGTGGACCAGGCGGCGGAACTGGCCGCCGAACAGTTCGGGGGCCTCGAAACGCAGATCGTGGAGCGGGAACGGCTCGCCAGAGGCGCCCGCATCGGGCGCCTCGGAGCCGCTGAGGTCGGCCAGCGCCAGGCGGGCGGAAGGCGCGCCGGGGGCAAAGAGTTCGTCCCAGAGGAAGTAGGGCCGGGGCACAGCGGGCGGCAATTCGCCAGCGCCAATCAGGCGCGCGCGCCCATGTTCGGCCTGTTCGTGGATCTCGGCGGCGTGGCGGGCCAGGAACTGCGTCTCGGAGAGCAAGATGGCCGCGCCTGCGGGCAGATGGTCGAGCAGGGAAGCGCCCATGCCGTGGCGATAGAACGGAGCGTAGAAGGCGCGGCCCTCGAAGCGGAGGCCCTGTTCCAGGCGTTCGAGAGCGGCTTCCCACTCCAGGCGCGCCTCGCGGCGCAGGCCGCTGCGATCGAGGGCGGCGATGCGGGCTACGGCCAGTTCGCGGCGCCACAGCGGGATCTCGTGGGGCGGGCCAAGCATCGCCGCTTCCAGACGGACCTCGCTGCGCTGGGTGGCGGGGTCGAAACGGCGAATGCTCTCCACCTCATCGCCGAAGAAGCCGATGCGCAGGGGCAGATCGTCCGCCGGGGGCCAGACATCGAGCAGATCGCCGCGGCGGTTCACCTCGCCTGGCGCCTCCACCGTCGGGGCCATCTGGTAGCCCAGGTGGAGCAACTGGCGTGTGAGGACCTCGGGGCGATGGGTCGCGCCCAGATCCAGGGGCAGCGTCGCCTCAGCCAGTTCATCGGGGGTCAGGGTTGGCTGCATCAGCGCCTTGATCGGCGCGACAATCACCGGCGGTTCCGGCGGAAGCGCCCCGGCGCGCCAGGCGGCGAGGATCTGCAGGACGCGCAGGCGCTGGCCGATCACCTGGCTTCCCGGCGACATATGCTCATAGGGCAGCGCGTCACTGGCGGGATAGTAGAGCGGTCGCTCAGGGCCGAGCCACTGCCGGAGGTCATCGGCGGCGCGCAGGGCCACATCGGCGCTCGACAGGACGAAGAGCAGCGGGGCGCGATAGTGGTGGGCCAGGGCCGCCGCCAGGGGCGCGCGCGCGGCCGCGGGCAGCGGCGCCAGCCGCAGTGGAGGGCCGGCCCGACCCAGGGCGGTCGCAATGGAGGCAACGGTAGGATGGGCGGCCAGTTCGGCGCAAAGCTCCTCAAGGGTACGCATGGCAACTCAAAACAGGGCTGATCGTGGAGACCAGCCCCTTCAAGCGCAACTCCGGCCAGCCGGAGGCGCGGCGTGGTTCTAGGTATGTTATAGCACAGGTGCGGGCAAATGGGCAGGGTTATGGTCTTTGAACAATTACTCCGCTCTAGCCCGCGCAGGCGGGCTTCGCATTCCGTAGCCGAGGGCTTACGGTCTTTGAAGAAATAATCCGCTCTAGCCCGCGCAGGCGGGTTTCGCATTCCGTAGCCGAGGGCTTTAGCCCCACGGCCAGCCCGGCATACCGGATTAATTTCTCAAAGACCATCACTCGTGGACCACGATCGTATCGCGCCCGGCGCGCTTGGCGGCGTACAGAGCCTCATCGGCGGCGCGCAGCAACTCCTCGACGCCGCCGGCGCCGCCGTAGGCGGCCACGCCCACCGAAACGCTCACGGGTTCCAGACGGCGGCCGTGAAAGTCGATCTGCAGGGCGTGCACCAGGCCACGGATCTGTTCCAGCCGTCGCACCGTATCCTCGATCGCCGAGCCGGGCAGGACCAGCACAAACTCTTCGCCCCCGTAGCGGCAGGCGATGTCGCTCTTGCGCATATGCTCCCGAAAGATCCATCCTACCTCGCGCAAGAGGGTATCACCGGCCTCGTGCCCGTAGCGATCGTTGAAACTCTTGAAATAATCAATATCCAGCATAGCCACACAGAGCGGCTCGCCCTCGCGCCGCGCGCGGTACACCTCGCGGGGCAGGGTCGCCTCCAGGTAGCGCCGGTTGAACAACCCGGTAAGCGGATCAAGAATGGCCTGCTCGCGCAGGGCCTCACGGAGGTCGATATTGGCCAGGGCCAGTTTGATCGCGTCGCCGACGGAGATCAGCAACTCGCTGCGCAACTGGGCCTCCCCGGCAATGTGCAGCACGCCGTAGATTTCACTCCGCACGGCCAGGGGCAGGCAATAACGGTACGCGGCCGGGGCCGCGCCGAGATGGCGACAGCGCAGCCCCCCCTCGGGGCCGGCGAGCACGTGGATCTGGCCGCGCCGCAGGGCCCAGCAGTCCTCGATGGGAAACACCGGCGCCGCCGGGTGTTGCTCGCCCCACTGGCAGATCACCTCCAGATCATTGGCGCCGGGAACGCGCACCGCCAGGTAGCCGCCGTGGTCGGGAAACAGGGCAGCCAGGCGCTGCCCGATCACCTCGGCGGCCTCGGCGCGATTCTGGCAGACCTGGAGCAGATCGTGCATCTGGTTGATCTGCATCGCCTCGGCGGTATGGCGGCGCGCCTCGATGATCGCCTGTTCAAGGCGCGCATTGACCGCCTGGAGCAGCCGTTCGGCATGCCGGCGCTCGCTGATGTCGCGATTGATCGCCACCATGCCTATCACCTGTTCGGCGCCATTGCGAAGCAGGGCGACCGAGGACTGGATAGGCGCATAGCTCCCGTCGCGCCGGCGCTGCTCCACCTCGCCGCTCCAGCGTCCCTCGCTGAACAGGACTTCCAACGCTGCCTCCTGCGAGTCGTGAATATAACGGGTTACCAGCACCTCATCAACCCGGCGGCCCAGCACCTCGCCGGCCGTCCAGCCATAGGTGCGTTCCGCGGCGGCGTTCCAACTCTGGATGCGGAAGGCGCGATCGGTGGCAATCACCGCGTCGGCGACGTTAGCGAGCAGATTCGCCTGGTAGTGGAGTTGCTCTTCGTGCAGACGTTGCGCGGTCACGTCTTCGATCTGCCCCAACACCTGGCGCACCCGCCCCTCGGCGTCGCGGCGGAAAGCCCGGCCACGACTGCGCATCCAGCGCCATGAGCCATCGCGGTGGCGCAGGCGGAAGGTGTGCTCGACGATCTGCTCGTCGGTCATGGCCCGCAGTTCCTCCAACCCGTTCTCCAGACTGGCGAGATCATTGGGATGCAGCAGGCGCGGCAGGGAGTCAATGTCGGAGACGCGGAGTTCGTCGGCATTGTAGCCGAGCAGGCTGGACAGGGAACGATTGGCATAGACGACGCGCCGTTCCGCCAGATCAAAGATGAAAACTATGGATGGCAAGAGATCGGTGATCGAGCGGATGAAGTGATAATCCGACGACAGGAACCACTCCATCTGGTCGCCCAACCAGGGATGCGGCGCCGGCGGGGCAAGATCGGGGAACGCGCCCTCGCCGAGCACCCACAGACTGGCGTGGCGCCCCTGCCAGACGCCGTCTGGATCGATGAACGGACGGCAGCGGTGCAACACCCGCCGCACCGTTCCGTCCCGATGCGCCAGGCGCACCAGCAGGGCGCTGATCTGGCCGTGCTCGGGGCGCAACACCTCACGTCGGTGCCTCGTCCAGAGATCCTGATCGGCAGGATGCACGCAGCGCGTCAACAGATCGGGATCGGCGCAGAGTTCCTGGGGCGTGTAGCCGATGATGGCCTCGCTGGCGGGACTGCTGTAGCGACAGCGGCCAGACGCGTCGAGCCACAGTTCCCAGACGAAGGGCGCGGAGCGCAGATGCCGCACCAGATCGGTGGCCGGCGCGAGCGCGGGTTCGCGCGCCAGGCGATCAAGCTGGGCGCGCAAGGCGTCAAGCTGCGCGTAGAGTGGCGCGAGGGTGTCAGGATCCATGGCGTAGTTCCAGGCGAGGCGGCCCGTTCGGGCAACATGGTGCCCGGTCACATGATAGCAGAGCAAGCGTTCGCGGGCCTTACTAGCGAAGAGCGTACTGACCAGGCGCGCAGTTGCCCGTACCGGCACTTGGAGTTACAATACCAGGACAATTTGTCGCTCAGGTCGTCCAGGTGGCGGGGGCCGGGGCGACCCGATTGCTCCGGCGCGCGCCGCGCGGGGTGACGCCGCTTATGCCCCCGGTGGGCAGGAGGATGGGGCAACCGGGTTGCCCCATCCTCCTCCAACTGGCGCCGAAAAGCCGGAAAGCCCGGCAGGCCGGGGCATGGGGCAACCCGGTTGCCCCGGCCCTGCGAAGGCGAGGTGAGCGGCCCATGTTCACCACAGCCCTCCATGCGGCTCGGACGCACAACGCCGCAATGAACATAAAGTTGTTCCTGGGAGGGCTGCGCCCTCCCACACCCTCCCGCGGGTGGGGGCATGGGGAAACCCGGTTTCCCCACCCCCCTCGCCGAGGGCGTAGGTTCACGTGAGACGGTCATGCGCATGGCGCACCACGCCCAATGACCATGACCTGGGAGCGCGGGCGTCCCGCCCGCCCCACGGCTCCGCGGGCACGGTGACCGCCCCGTCCCCGACCCTCCCCCGCCGGGGGCGGGAACCCGGCGCCTCCCTCCAGCGGGGGGAGGCTGGGAGGGGGGCTGAACCCTGCGCACGATGGTCACCTCAGCCGTCCAGGCGGCTCCGCCGCACACTGACGGGATGAAAATAATTCTTGGGAGGGCTACGCCCTCCCAAACCCTCCCAACCGGGTGGGGGTATGGGGAAATCAGGTTTCCCCACGCCCCTGGGGCCTATTTTCACGTTAGAGGGAAGGTCATGATCACCTATGACGATCTGGTAGCGGGGCTCGAAGATGCCTGGCTCGCCGTGGGCCTGCACGAACACGCCTTTATTGAGAGTGTCGTTCCCGCCACCCAGGATCGCGTATGCAAA
>DAOTYR010000272.1:0-1736 GCA_034434655.1 Chloroflexaceae bacterium | reverse complement strand
CGTTAGGCGCGGGCCATCTACGCCCGGTGCCTGCCGACCGCCTGTAAAGGTAGTACAATACCACTTGAGCGCCAGTAACGTTTCGCGTCGTTCACGGGAGGGGAATGATGTCCATCACGTCGATCAAAGAACAAGTGGCTCAGGCCTTGAATACCTTGAGCGAAGCCGAGCTTCAGCAGGTTGCCGAATATGTCGCTTTTCTGCGCTTCCGTGCGCGCATCGCGCCACCGCCGGTGATTGATGCGACCCGGCTCGCGACGCTCTATACCGAGTTTGCGCATGAGGATCGCGCTTTGGCGGAAGAAGGTTTGGAGGATTATCGCGTCCAACTGCACGATGAGGACGCTCAATGACGATCAAGCGCGGTGAGGTGTGGCTTGCCGATCTGAATCCGATTCGTGGATCAGAACAATCTGGCGTTCGGCCCGTCCTGATCTTCCAGAACGATGCCATCAACACCTTCACGACGACCGTGGTGACGATTCCCCGTTCACGACGAATCCTCGGCTTATGGTCTTTGAATACATACTCCGCTCTCGCCCGCGCCGGCGGGCTTCGCATCCCCTAGCCGAGGGCTTATGGTCTTTGAATACATACTCCGCTCTCGCCCGCGCCGGCGGGCTTCGCATTCCATAGCCGAGGGCTTCAGCCCCACGGCCAGCCCGGTATGCCGGATGAATTGCTCAAAGACCATGAGCCCCACGGCCAGCCCGGCATAGCGGATGCATTGCTCAAAGACCATCAGCCCCACAGCCAGCCCGGCATACCGGATTAATTTCTTAATCACCATTAACCCTAAGAAATGGTGTGAACCGTATGGCAACATCCACGACGGAACGCTCGCGCCGCCGCCATGTGATTGATCTGGACGATTTTTCCTCAGCCGAGATCGAGGAGATCCTTACGACCGCCGAGAGCATGAAGGAAGTGCTCTCCCGCGAGATCAAGCAGGTGCCGGCTCTGCGCGGGCGCACCGTCGTGAACATGTTCTACGAGGATAGCACCCGCACGCGCATCTCCTTTGAACTGGCCGCCCGGGCCCTCTCGGCCAATGTCGTCAACTTCAGCGCCCGTGGTAGCAGCGTTGAGAAGGGCGAGTCCCTGGTGGACACCGTGCGCACGCTCCAGGCCCTGGGCGCCGATATGGTGGTGATCCGTCACAGCCAGTCCGGCGCGCCCTACCTCGTCGCGCAACACTTCCGTGGCTCGGTGATCAATGCCGGTGATGGACGCCACGCCCATCCCACCCAGGCCCTGCTCGACCTCTACACGATCCGCGAACGTCTCGGGCAGATCCGCGGTCTCCACGTGCTCATTCTCGGCGATGTCATCCACAGCCGCGTGGCCCGCTCGAATCTCTGGGGCCTCACCCGTATGGGCGCCCGAGTGACCCTCTGCGGGCCGGCGACGCTCCTTGGTCCTCCCGCGTACTGGACGGCAACCTGGCCGGAGGTGACGATCTCCTACCGGCTCGACGAGGTGTTAAGTAGCGCCGATGTGGTGATGGTCCTGCGGTTGCAGAAGGAGCGGCAACAGGCCGGTCTGCTGCCCTCGTTGCGCGAGTACACGCGCCTCTACGGGCTGACCCCCGAGCGGCTGGCGCGTCTGGGCGAACGGGTGCTGATCATGCATCCCGGCCCGATGAACGAGGGCGTCGAGATCTCACCCGAGGCCGCCACGGCTCCCAATGCGGTGATCGAAGCACAGGTGACCAACGGCGTCGCCGTGCGCATGGC
>DAOTYR010000271.1:0-3261 GCA_034434655.1 Chloroflexaceae bacterium | reverse complement strand
GCCCCCGCCCCGCAGGGGCATGGGGAAACCGGGTGTCCCCATGCCCCCACCCGCGGGAGGGTGTGGGAGGGCGCAGCCCTCCCAGGAACAACCGTCTGTTCATTGCGGCGTTGTGCGGCGCAGCCGCATGGACGGCTGGAGGGGAGTCTCGGAGGGGGCGAAGCCCCGCCAGACGCCCCTGTCCGGCGCGGCGAAGCCGCGCCGCGCCGGACGACCTGCCTACGCTCGCAACCTCAACGAGGAGAAACTTCTATGGAACGCGCGCTTTTTACCAGTGAGCATCACCTGTTTCGCCAGAGCTTTCGCACCTTCGTCGAGCGCGAAATCGCCCCCCATTACGAGCGCTGGGAGCGCGAAGGGGTGGTTGAGCGCGCCCTGTGGACAAAGGCGGGCGCGGCGGGCTTTCTCAGCCTGGGCATTGCCGAGGAGGACGGCGGCTCGGGCATTGACGACTTCCGCTACAACGCGATCATCACCGAGGAGCTGTCGCGCCCGTTCTTTATGGGGGTGGGCTTCTCCGTCCATACCGATCTGGTCATCCCCTACCTGGTGAACCACGGCAGCGTCGAGCAGCGTCGCCGCTGGTTGCCCCGCATCGCCAGCGGCGAGTGCATCGGGGCCCTGGCCATGACCGAGCCTGCCGCCGGCAGCGACCTGGCCGGCATCCGCACTACCGCCCGGCGCGAGGGCGATTACTACGTCCTCAACGGGCAGAAGACCTTTATCTCCAACGGCATCAATGCCGACCTGGTGATCGTGGCCGTCAAGACCGACCCCGCCGCGGGCCACCGCGGGATCAGCCTGCTGGTGGTCGAGCGCGATATGCCCGGCTTCAGTCGCGGCCGCAATCTCGAGAAGATCGGCCAGCACGCCCAGGATACCGCCGAACTCTTTTTCGATGACGTGCGGGTTCCCATTGCCAACCTGCTCGGCGAGGAGGGCCGCGGCTTCGCCTACATGATGAGCAAGCTGCCCCAGGAACGCCTCATTATCGCCGTCAGCGCCATGGCCGGCGCCGAGGCCGCCTTCGAGATGACCGTGGCCTACTGCGCCCAACGCACCGCCTTTGGCCGGCCTATCGGCGATTTCCAGCATACCCGCTTTCTGCTGGCCGAGTTGAAGACCGAACTGACCATCGGGCGCGTCTTTGTTGACCGCTGCATCGAGGCCCACGCCGCCGGCCGCCTGACCACCGAGGAGGCCTCGATGGCCAAGTGGTGGGCCACCGAATTGCAGAACCGTGTGGTCGATCGGGGGGTGCAACTCCACGGCGGCTACGGCTACATGCGCGAGTATCCCATCGCCCGCGCCTTCGTTGACGCCCGTGTGCAGACGATCTATGGCGGCACCACCGAGATTATGAAGGAGATTATCGGGCGTTCGCTGTTTCCAAAACGGCAAGGGTAGTTACGCTCCCGGGACGTCCGAAAGGGATCGCGTCATGCCAGACGCTTTCATTTTTGACGCTCTTCGCACCCCCAGGGGACGCGGCAGGGCCGGGGGCGGCCTGGCCGGGGTCAAACCGGTGCACCTGCTCACCGGACTGCTGCGCGAGTTGCCACGGCGCGCCGGCCTCGACCCCGCCGCGGTTGAGGATGTCATCCTCGGCTGTGTGACGCCCGTCGGCGAGCAGGGGGCCAACATTGCCCGCGCGGCGGTGCTTGCCGCCGGCTGGGACGAGCGCGTGCCGGGGGTGCAACTCAACCGCTTCTGCGCCAGCGGCCTGGAGGCGGTCAACCTGGCCGCGGCCATGGTCCGCTCGGGGTGGGAACAGCTCGTGCTGGCCGGGGGCGTCGAGTCGATGTCGCGCGTGCCCATGGGCAGCGATGGCGGCGCCTTGATCGACGACCCCGAGATCAGCCAGGCGGTCGGCTTCGTGCCCCAGGGCATCGGCGCCGATCTGCTCGCCACCCTCGATGGCTTCAGCCGCGCGGAGCTTGACGCCTTCGCCGTCGAGTCGCAGCGGCGCGCCGCCGCCGCCCGCGCCGCGGGGCGTTTCGCTCGCTCGCTCGTGCCCGTGCGCGACCCCGGCGGCCAGGTGCTCCTGGCCGAAGACGAGCATATGCGCCCCGACACCACGCTGGAAACCCTGGCGAAGCTGCCGCCGGCTTTCGCCCAACTCGGCGCGGCGGGCTTCGACGCCGTGGCCCTGCGGCGCTACCCGCACCTCACGCGCATCGAGCATCTGCACACCGCCGGCAACTCCTCGGGCATCGTCGACGGCGCGGCGCTCGTGCTGGTGGGCAGCGCGGCGCGGGGGCGCGCCCTGGGCCTGACGCCCCGCGCGCGCATCGTCTCCGCCGCCGTCGTTGGCAGCGAGCCGACGATCATGCTCACCGGCCCGGCCCCCGCGGCGCGCCTGGCCCTCGAACGCGCCGGCCTCGGCTTCGATGATATTGACCTGTTCGAGATCAACGAGGCCTTCGCCGCGGTGGTGCTGCACTTTCAACGCGAGACCGGGGTAGACCTCGAACGGATCAATGTCAACGGCGGGGCCATCGCCCTGGGGCATCCCCTCGGCGCGACCGGGGCCATGATCCTCGGCGCGCTGCTCGACGAGCTGGAGCGCCGCGGCGGGCGCTACGGCCTGGCGGCCCTCTGCGTCGGCGGGGGCATGGGCATCGCCACCATCATCGAGCGCTGCGCTGGCGAAACCACTATTGACAAGTCCTGACCCCTGTCGTATACTAAGTGTCACTTTCACAACAGGCCGGGCGGCCACTTTTTTCCAGGCAGATTTAGTGTCAAAGAGACACAAATGCTGGTCGCCCGGCCTCTCTGGTAAGGATATTTAGTGTTATTATTACACTAATAATCCGGCGTTAAGGCATGGTTCAGGATCGGGCGTTCTCGCTTGACCGTTGCTCCACCCCTCCACAGCTCCACACCTCCACCGAACCGGTCTGTAGAGTTGTAGAGTTGTAGAGTTGAAGGCTGGATTGTCACGTTCGTTTGAACCATGCCCAAGAATTAAATCCGCTCTCGCCCGCGCCGGCGGGCTTCGCATCCCGTAGCCGAGGGCTGATGGTCTTTGAATACATAATCCGGTATAGCCCGCGCAGGCGGGCTTCGCATTCCGTAGCCGAGGGCTTTAGCCCCACGGCCAGCCCGGCATAGCGGATGAATTTCTCAAAGACCATCAACCCCACGGCACGAGGGTTCATATGCTTCATCTTCATCAACCGTCCATGCGGCTCCGCCGCACACGAACAGGATGAACATAGGTTCTTCTTGGGAGGGCTGCGCTTGCCCAAACCCTCC
>DAOTYR010000270.1:0-3134 GCA_034434655.1 Chloroflexaceae bacterium | reverse complement strand
GGAGCCTATGTCGAGCACGGAGTCTTTCGCCGGGGCGCACAGGCAACCTCGAGGCTCCTCGCCGGCTTCAGCGTGAGCGTGGACGCGGTGTTCGAAGCGGGGTAGGAGGCTCCGCTGTAAGTATTCACATGTCTCCTAACGTGAAAATAGGCTCTCGAAGAGGGGTGTGGGGAAACCGGGTTTCCCCACGCCCCCGCCCCGCAGGGGGAATGGGGAAACCGGGTTTCCCCATTCCCCCACCCGCGGGAGGGTCTGGGAGGGCTGCGCCCTCCCAGGAACAACCTTATGTTCATCGTGGCGTTGTGCGGCGCGAGCCGCATGGACGGCTGGGAGCGCGGGCAGCTTGCCCGCGGAGACGCGACGCGGGCGGGACGCCCTCGCTCCCAGGCGCGTGGGTTACCCCGGCGACGCAGGACTGGCTGAGGCCGCGGCTGGCCGCGATCCCAGGCGCGTGGGTTACCCCGGGTGTGAACACTTACTCTTCTGGCACCTCATCGTCTTGCGCGCCCCATATGGGGGCATCAGCAAGCCCAATTCCCCCCGCTTCCGCGCGCGGAAGCGGAGGCAGGGGTATGGGGGGAAACCAGGTTTCCCCATACCCCTGCCAGCCCCGTGACCGTTGGAGGGGCGCGGGGCGTCCTCGCTTCACCCTGACGCTGACCGGGAACGGTCGCACAGCGAAACGCCGCCTACGCCTTCAACCGCGGATCGAGGGCGTCGCGCAGGCCGTCGCCGAGCAGATTGAAGCCCAGGACCGTAAGCATGATCGCCAGGCCGGGGAAGAAGACCAGGTGCGGGGCGGTGAAAACCTGGTTGCGCTCGGCGCTGAGCATGGAGCCCCACTCAGGGGTGGGAGGCTGGGCGCCGAGGCCGAGAAAGGAGAGCGCCGCCACCTCGATGATCGCCGTGCCGATGCCCAGCGTGGCCTGCACGATCAGCGGCGAGATGGCGTTGGGTAGAATATGCCCGAAGAGGATGGCCAGCGGCCCCAGGCCGATGGTGCGCGCCGCCAGCACATACTCCTCTTCACGCGCCGAGAGCACGCTGGCGCGGATCACCCGCGCGTAGGCGGGGATGGAGACGATGGCGATGCCCAGCATGGCGTTCAGCAGGCCGGGACCGAGCACGCTGACGATGGCGATGGCCAGTAGCAAGAAGGGAAAGGCCAGCACCACGTCAAGCACGCGCATGATCACATTGTCCACCCAGCCGCCGACAAAGCCCGCCACCGCCCCCAGCGCCACGCCGATGGCTACCGAAATTGACACGGTGACGAAGCCGATGACCAGCGACAGCCGCGCGCCGTAGATCACCCGGCTGAAGAGGTCGCGGAAGTTCCCGTCCACGCCCATCAGGTGCTGGGGCCGGTCGGGCGGGCAGCCGAAGAGATGGATGCATGGCCCGGAGCGCTTCTGAATGCCCTCTTCCTTGCCCAGCAGGACCTCGGTCGGATCGTAGGGGGCGATCCAGGGAGCGAAGATGGCGGTGAAGACGAGCACGCCAATGATGGCCATGCCGATGATCGCCGAACGCTGGCGGATGAACTGGCGCCATGCCCGACGCCAGGGACCCTCGGCGGGGCGCATGGGGGTGACCAGGGTCACCGCCGTGGTGGTGGTTGACGTGCCGCTCATAGGCTGTGGGGGGCCAGGGCGCACGGGATGGCGCCCCGGCCCCGATAGGCATATATGAACATAGGCCGTTCACGGGAGGGTTTGGGAGAGCTGCGCCCTCCCAGGAACAACCTGTTTTCGTCCTGTTCATGTGCGGCGCAGCCGCAAGAGAGTCTAAGGCATGGTTCAAACGCACGTGACCGTTTGCCTCGACACGGGACCACGGGGGAGGTTGTGGAGGGGCCTGGCCCCTCCACACCTCTCCGCCAGACGGTCAAGCGCAAACCGCAGGTTTTGAACCATGCCTAACGCTGAATTCCGGCAGGGCCGCGCCGGGGAAGCGAAACCTCCATCGCAGGCGGCGCTTGCGCCGGCCCGCTTCAATATCTGATCCGCGGATCGAGGAAGCCATAGGAAAGATCCACCAACAAATTGATCATCACATAACTAAACGCAATCGCCAGGGTAAAACCCTGAATAATCGGGTAATCGCGGGTAGAGATGGCATCGTAGAGAATGCGCCCCACCCCGGCGAGGTTGAAGATCGTCTCTGTCAGGACGGCGCCACTGAAGATCGTGCCAAGCTGCAGGCCGATAATCGTCACCACCGGCAGCAGGGCGTTGCGCAGGGCGTGGCGGACGGTCACCACGAAGTCGGCCAGGCCCTTGGCGCGCGCCGTGCGCACATAGTCGCGCCCGAGCACCTCGAGCATCGAGGAGCGGGTCATGCGGGCGATGATGGCCATGGGGATGGTGCCGAGGGCCATCGCCGGCAGGATGAGGTGGCGCAGCGCGTCCCGAAACACCTCCCATTGGAAGGTGATCAGGCTGTTGAACAGATACATGTTGGCGAAGAACTGCAAGACCTGCCCGAAGCCTGATTTGAGATCAACCTCCCATCCCCAGACGACGTAGAACGGCACGCTGGTAAGGCCCGCGGTCAGGCGCCCCGAGGGCGGCAACTGGAAGGGGGTGTCTTTGAGCAGCAGAGCGAAGATGTAGGCCAGCATCAACCCCAGCCAGAAGACAGGCATCGAGACGCCGATGTTGGAGACGACCATGGTCGCCACGTCAAGCGCCGAGTTGCGGCGCAGCGCGGCGATGATGCCCAGCGGCACCCCTACGACGCAGGCCAGCAGCAGGGCGAAGAAGCCCAGTTCCAGGGTGACCGGCAGGCGCTCGGCGATCAACTGGGTGACGGGGCGGTTGAAGCGGATAGAGGTCCCCAGATCGCCCTGCAAGACGTCACGGATGTAGATACCGAACTGCACCGCGATGGGCTTGTCGAGGCCCTTCTCGGCGTTGAAGCGGGCGCAGATGGCCTCGGTGGCCTTCTCGCCGAGCTGGGCGGTGCAGGGGTCGCCAGGGATCAGGCGCACCAGCACGAAGGTCACCAGCAGTACGCCGAAGAGCACGGGCACGGCCACGATCAGACGGCGAAGGGTGTAGCGGAGCATGGTCCTTGTTCGAGGTGAGCGCGTTGCTCACAGTGTTTGACGCAAAGGCGCGAAGACGCAAAGG
>DAOTYR010000269.1:0-7504 GCA_034434655.1 Chloroflexaceae bacterium | reverse complement strand
CAGGGCTATACCGTGATGGTCTGGTCACGTTCTAGCAAGGGGCTCGTTTCGAGCGCGGGAGCAGGCGGCTCAGGCCCGGTTGCGGGCGCGGCGGCTGTGCCCATGAATTCAGGCACATGCCCATCGGCGCTGCGGCTTACCCCCTTGCGGGCCAGCACGACAATCAGGGTGCCAACGATGATCTTGAGATCCAGCCAGAAACTCAAATGATTAACGTACCAGACATCCTGGGCCAGAATAGCGTCCCAGTTCTGGTCATTGCGCCCAAACAGAGCTGGAAGACCGGTAAGCCCCGGTTTAACCTCATGGCGTCGGTTTTGCTCAGGTGTATAGCGATCAAGATACCTGACCAGCAGCGGGCGCGGCCCGATCAGGCTCATCTCGCCGCGGAGCACGTTCCAGAGCTGCGGCAACTCATCGAGACTGGTGCTGCGCAGGAAACGACCCAGGGGCGTGATGCGCTCGTAATCGGGCAGGAGCCGGCCTTCGGGGTCGCATGCATTGGTCATGGTGCGAAACTTGAAGATGCGGAACGGTTTCCCGTGCAAACCGGCGCGTTCCTGGGTAAAGATGATCGGCCGGCCCATTTGTTTCCAGATCAGCGCGGCAATCACTAGCATGAACGGCGCAAGCACGATCAGGGCCGGAACGACAAGTATGAGGTCGAACAGGCGTTTGCCAAAGCTGCGGTACATGACCTATCCCCCCCGTGGAACGATGTAAGACAATGTCCGTGCCAACGACCAGGGTGACCAACGCGCTAACGTGAACATACGCCCTCAGCGAGGGGCGTGGGGAAACCGGCTTTCCCCATCCCCCCACCCGGTGGGAGGGTCTGGGAGGGCTGTGCCCTCCCAAGAAGTACGTTCATCCCGTCGGGTTGCGGCGGAGCCGCATGGACGGCTGATGTCAGGCGACAGCACAACGTTGCTATCGGACCAGATGCCTACCAGCTCACCTGTTTGCCGGGCGCGACGTTGCGCAGGCGATAGAGAGCCTGGCTAAGGCCGTGGTACAGGCGCAGCGGCAGGGCGCGCCTGGGCAGTTCCAGGGCGCCGGCGCGCAGCCGGCGCGCGCGCAGGTAACGCGCGTCGTGCCGGACGATGCGGGCGAAGAGATCGAGCGGCATCCCTTGCCAGATCGCCACGCGATTGACGAGCCGTTCAGCGTTGACGGTGTATGGTTCATTCCACCATTCCACCGAGTTCCCCACCAGGGTGTAGCCCAGGTCGCGGGCCTGCCGCAGGACGGCGCGGTTGATAAAGCCCCCCGGCGCGCTCATCGTCGTCACCGGCCTGCCGGTTACGTCTTCGAGCCAGGCTTTGCTCCCGGCCAGTTCGGCGCGCGCCTGCGCGACGTCGAGACGCGAGAGGGGCGCGTGGGTCACCCCGTGGCCGCCGACGGAGCAGAGGCTGGCCAGTTCGCGGATCTCGCCGTCGCGCAGAAAGGCCGGGTTGTGGCGGCAAAAGTCGCGGGTCAGGAAGAAGGTCGCCCGGGCCCCGACCCGTGACAGGATCTCGGCGGCGCGCAGGTTGCTGCGATGCCCGTCATCGAAGGTCATCACGACGTAGCGTTCGGGGAAGACGCCACGCGCCAGGCGCGCTTCCAGTTCGGGGAAGCCTTCGATCACGTAGCCCTCGGCCTTGAGCCAGGCCACCTGCTGCTCGAAGGCTTCGACGGGGAGCGAGTAGCGATTCGCCGGGTCTTGCTCCAGATTGTGGTACATCAAGCTCACAAAGCGGCTCACAGGGCCACCTCCTCCACCGGCGCGCGGGGGGCGCAGATGCGTTCCAGATCGTTCACATAGGCGGGGTAGACGCTGCGCGCCGAAAAGCGCTCGGCGAAGACCTGGCGCACCCGCTGGCGGCAAAGCCCGGCAAACGCGGGGTCGTCAATCAGGCGCCGGAGCGCTCGCACCAGCGAAGGGACCTCCTGCGCCTCATACGAGACGCCGAGGGGTTCGCTGTCAATCACCTGCTGGAGTTCGCCCTTCAACGAACTGATCAACGGCAGGCCAAAGGCCATGTATTCGTTGGGCTTATTGGGGATGGAGTAAAGGTTGCTCCGGAACGTAACCAGCCCGGCAAAGGAGCGGCTGAGCAGGGCGCGCAACTGGGTGATATTCAAGAAACCAGGGAAGACGACATGGTGAAGGCCCAGCGCCCGCGCCTTTGACTCCCAGGCGTCGCGCATCGGCCCCTCGCCGGCGATGAAAAAGCGCACCTGCGGCGCGTCAGCGACGATGACACGGGCGGCCTCGAGCAGGGTGTCAATGTCGTAGCTGGTCCCCAGGGTGCCGACGAAGACAAAGTTGGTGGTCTCGGGGGTGAACCCGCGGGCCAGGAGATCGGGCAAGCCCTCGTCAGCGTCACCGTCCGCGACGGAGGGTTCGTAGCCCAGGTAGTAGACCTGGCGGTAGGGAAACGGCGCGCCGCGGCGCGCGGTGACAACGCGCAAATAGTGCTGGCTCACGGCGATGCAGTGCTCCGCAAGGGTGAACACCTCGCGCGACTGGCGGAACATCGGGGTGAGCGCCAGCCGGGCCGCCCAGCGGAGCCGCCGCGGCACCAGCGAGAGAAACTCGTCCGGCCAGATATCCTGCACATCAACCACCACGGGCACACCGCGGGCGCGCCCGTAGCGCAGGCATTCGAGGGCCGCCTCGGGCAGCGGATAGCTGACGATAATGCCGTCGGGGGGAGCATTGCGGGCCATCCAGCGGCGAACGGCAACGACGTACTCCCGATGGTTGAGCAGCCGGGAAAGGGACACGTTCTTGCGGTATGGCCGCGTGTGGATCAGCACCGCGCGCAGCCCGGCGGGCAGATCGGGCAGGGTGTCGGTGCGGCGATAGACCTTTGGAATATGGAGGAAATCCGAACAGAGCCACGTTACCGTATGCCCGCGCCGCAGCAACTCTGCCACCAGCATCTGATAGCGCATGGGCCTGAAGCCCTGGTCGCTGGGCAGCGGGTCGAAGGGATTAACGAGCCAGAAATGCACGGGACGACCTCCTTGCCGGTGTCAGGCGTGGCGGCTGAGTTGCGGCGTCTGGTCAGCCGATGCGCGATGCGCCGAAAGGCCGCCCATACGCGGGCGCAGCGCGGGCGTGGGTGCGGGATGGCGCGCATCCAGGCGACGCAGCACCATCAGCAGGGCCAGGATGGACCAGAAGGTGGGATCGAGGTAGAACCCCGAGGCGAAGTGCAGGGCGAAGACCATCACGAACATTGGCAGATAAAACTCGCGATTGCGACGCACATCGGGGCGCAGGACCGCGAACAGCAACACGAGGTGCAACACTATGCCCACCCAGCCCTGGGTGACACGCACAACGGTGAAAATGTTGTGGATGAACGGTTCAGTAATCCCGAAGCGGCGCAAATACACTTCATCCATCATTGCGGCAAACTCGGGGTTCTGCCCCAGGCCGGTGCCGGTGAAGAAGTGGGCCAGATCTTGCGGTGGATGGACAAGCAACGCCAGCGCGGCGAGCACGCGCACATTGGCCGACTCATCTTCGCCGGCGGCAATCGTATCCAGCCGATCGGTGACCACCGTCGAAACCCCGGCATACAAGGCCCAGATCACCACAGCGGTTACGATGATGAGCAGCGGGATGGCAAAGCGACGAAAACGCGCGTTGAGCACACTCACACCCAGCGCCGGAACGGCAATCGCCCATCCCGAGAGGGAAAGGGTGAGCAGGCTGGCCGTCAACAGGAACAGCACGCTGACCAGCAAGAGCTGGCGGTTCCGGAACGAAAACACGCTGGTCAGCAGCATCAGCAACACGAGGGCGAACGACAGGGCAATCGAAAACGTAGAAGGCTCGTAGGACAAGCCGGCCGGTCGCAGCACACCCCCGGTCCGGTAGATGTCAATCAGGGGGTTCCAGGGAACGGCAGAGAAGGCCTCGGGCAGCGCCAGCACCACACCGAAGAGATTGAGGAACACAAACTGGACGATCCCGACCGAGCCGAAGACAATGATCATCACGGCTGCGGTCGTCACCGCCCAGCCGATATCGTCGGGCGTAATGGCCAGGCGCGCCGCACTGGCGAAGCACAGCGCGTAGATAAGCAGCAGCCCGAAGGGTTGTATCCACTCGCGATTGGTGACCAGCCCCAGCGCCAGCCCGACGAAGATCTGCCAGCCTATCAGGACAACTGCGAGGATCACCGGCGTGTCATCAGCCGGGCTGGGGACGGGAGTAAAGAAGGCCAGGGCCGCCGCGGCGCCGAGGATCAACAGTGGAACGGTGACAGCGAAAGACTCGCTGACGCGCAGCAGGGCGACATTGTTGAAAAGCTGGCCGAGGGCGCCGGCGACCAGCAGCGACAAAATGATGCGCCGCCGCAGGGTCGTCGTTGAAGCGGGCGTCCACGCAAGCGAACGGTTCATGGCTTTACTTCGCCTCACTTCCCTTGCGGGCCGGCAGCGCGGCGATGGCGTGGGCCAGGATCAGCAGCGTCCCGACCAGATGCACCGCCGCGGCCGCTATCATCACGATGGCGACACCCGTCATCCCCATTGCGGGGACGAGCCAGACGCTCAGCGCGGCAAGCACCGCAACCTGCACCCCGAAGAGCGCGACCTGCACGCGCAGGTAGCGCGCGGCCTTCATGCCCTCGCCGATCAGCCAGGAGACGTAGCCGATGGCGGCGGAGACCATGACCCAGACGAAGAACCAGGCGTAGGTCGCATACTCGGGCTGATAGATCAGCGTGAGCAACGGGCGCCCGGCGACGAGGGCCACTGCGATGCCGCCGGCGCCAAGCGCCAGGCCGATGGCCCCCATCCGCAGCAGCAGACGAGAGAAGGCCGAACGGTCGCCCGCGGCGTAGTACTGCGAGAGGCGTGGCAGGGCCGACTGCCCCAGGGCGCTCACGACGGTCATGCCGGCTACCTGCAGGTAGGTGAGGGCGGCGAAGATCCCGAGGGTGTACTCACCCAGGTAGTGCCCGACGAAGAAGCGAGGCAGGCTGGTGGCAAGCGAGATCAGCAGCATAGAGATGCCCAGCGGCAGGGCCAGCCAGGTCAGCGCCAGCAGGGTGCGCCGGTTCCAGCGCGGGCGCAGGCTGCGCGCCAGGTGAGCGAGACCGGCGCCGGGCGTTGCGTGCTTGATGAGCATGACGCTGCGCAGGTCGAACAGCAGCACCACCCCGATCCCGGCAAACACCAGGCCCAGCACCCCCCAGAAGACGCTGCCGGTGAAGTAGACCAGGGCACCCAGGGCCACCAGGGAGAGCACGCCCCTGAGAATCATCGATTGGGCGACGCGATCCATGCGTTCGTGATGCTGAAGCATCCCAAAAATCACGTCGCTGATGGCCTCAACCGCCTTGAAGAGGCCGAAGGCCACGACGACCAGGGCGGTTTCGACCGGGTAGCGCAGGGCCAGAACGATGGCGCCGATGATGAGCAACGCCACCACGACGGTGATCAGGCGCAGGCCGAAGTAGTCGGCGAAGGCATATTCCTCACGCGCGTCGGTCGCCTGGACATCGCGGAGTTGGAGGTTGGTCAGCATCAGCACGGGCACGGCGATAGCGGAACCAAGCGCGAACTGGCCAACCATCTCCGGGGTTCCCAGCTTTGCCAGGACGATCAGCATGCCCCACTGGCATGCGGCAAAGATGACATTGCCCAGGAAGGTCCAGGAGAAGTTGGCGCGCAACGAGAGGCGCGACGGGGTGCCTGCCACGGATGTTTTCAAGCTTTCTGCCATCTTCCTGCCCGAGTTGTTGAGATCGGCCCTGTTCTGGGCGCGCAGCTTCCCTGCCTGGATGAACCGGGTTCATCAGGAGCGCAGGCGCGGACAACAAGGATTACGGAAGCGAACGCGACTCGTCGAACGGGATGCTGGTCGGGCCGTAGCCTGACCAGCACCCTGTTGATTACTCGGCGATAGCGGGATAACCGCTGGTAGATGTCGTGCTGCCAGGCTCATCACGGCTCGGGGCGGGAGCCTGGGGAGACCGGGCCGGGGCGGCGGGCCGGGGCGCGCTGGCCCGGTAGGAGCGGTTGCGCTGCCCCTTGTGCGCGTTGAGCACCACGCCGAGGGGTTCAATCTCGAACTGGGCAAGCTGATCAATGGCGCTGACGAGCGCATCGCCGCGCAGGCGCCCGGAGCGCACCACCAGGATGGTGGCATCGCAGAGGCGGGCCAGGGTGAGCGGATCGACCACCGCCAGGAGCGCCGGGCTGTCGAAGAGCACCATATCGGCATGGTCCTTCAGCCGCGCGATCAGGCTGGCCATGTGCGGTGAGGCGATCACCTCAGCCGGGTTCGGGGGCAACGGCCCGCTGGGCAACAGATCGAGATTGGCGACCCCGGTTGGCACGAGGTGGCTCGCCAGGCTCTCTGCGCCGCCCTGAAGCGCCGTCGTGACACCGCGCGTATTTGGCTGCTGGAAGATCGTGTGCAGGGTCGGCTTGCGCAGGTCGGTATCCACCAGGATCACGCGCTTACCGGCCTGCGCCAGCACGACCGCCAGGTTCGCCAGCGTGGTGCTCTTGCCCTCGCCGTCACTGGCGCTGGTCACCAGCAGCGTATGGATGGGGCGCTGTGCGGCGGCGTGCTCGATGTGCACGCGTAGCCGGCGATAGGTCTCAGCAACCGGCGACAGACTATCCCGCAGCACCAGCGGTTTACCTGAACCTGCCGTCTGAGGCGGGATCATGGCCAGGGTCCTGGCGCCGGTCAGGTGGGCAATCTTATCGGCGGAGCGGATGCGGTCGTCGAAATACTCACGCAGCAGGACGCCGGCGGCGGCGAGCATCGCGCCGACAACCATGAACACGGCGACGTTGAGGGGGATGCGCGGGCTAATCGGGCGCGTGGCCGGCAGGGCGGGTTCAACGACGTGCAGGTTGTAGCGGCTGAAGGTCACATCATTGCCGAGCAGTTCACGTCCCCGCTGCGCGACCAGATTGGTGATTTCGTTTGCGATAGCGGCTGCCTGCTCGGGATCAGAGTCGCGTACGGCCAACACGATCAACGACGTATTGCGGGTCAGTGAAACGCGCACACGCCGTTCAAGCGCCTCGGGCGTCGTATTGAGCTGCAATCTGGCAATGACGGTTTCCAGCACAGGACGCTTGCGCAGCAATTCCATGTAGGTTGCGATGGGGCGTTCGTTAATACCCCAGATCTCGCTGTCGGCCGCGGTTCGACGGGTCACCGTAACGGTCACCCGTGACTCGTAGGTTGGCGTGAGTTGCAAACTAACCACATAGGCCAGCGCGCCACTGAGCAGTGCAACCAGGGCGATCAACCACGCCCAGCGCCAGAGCAGACTGACGAACGCCTTGAATTCCATGGATTCCTCCATTTACGCAGTTGCGGCTCTTCTGGCCTAAGGGCCGTGTGGTCGTGTCCCCTCGGTTCTCTATGCGGCTACGCCGCACCTCAACGGGATGAAAAAGGTTGTTCCTGGGATGGCTGCGCCTTCCCAGACCCTCCCACCGGATGAGGGTATGGGGAAACCTGGTTTCCCCA
>DAOTYR010000268.1:0-6233 GCA_034434655.1 Chloroflexaceae bacterium | reverse complement strand
CGCCGCACCCCGACGGGATGCACATACTTTCTTGGGAGGGCAAAGCCCTCCCAAACCCTCCCACCGGGTGGGGGGATGGGAAAACCCGGTGTCCCCATCCCCCTGCGTGAGGGCGTAGCCCTCCCAAACCCTCCCGCAGGCGGGGGTATGGGGGAACCCGGTTCCCCCATGTTCACGTTAGCGGGTGGAGGCTGGGAGGGAGAACTTCACCCGTCCACAGTTCGTCATTCGAACAGCACCCACGTATCCTTACTGCCTCCCCCCTGCGACGAGTTGACCACCAGCGAGCCTTTGCGTAAGGCCACGCGGGTGAGGCCCCCGGGCACGATGGTGATCTGATCGCCGCTGTTGAGGATGTACGGACGGAGATCGACGTGGCGCGGCTCTACCCGGCCATCAACGAAGCATGGAGCGCGCGAGAATTGCAGCGTTGGCTGGGCGATGTAATTCCGCGGATGGGCCTCGATCAAGCGCCGGAAGCGTTCGCGCTCCTCGGCGGTGCTGTGCGGTCCGATCAGCATCCCATAGCCGCCCGACTCACCCACCGCCTTCACCACCAGTTCATCCAGGTGTTCGAGCACGTAGGCCCGCTCAAGCGGATTGTCACACAGGTAGGTCTCGACGTTCGACAGGATGGGCTCTTCTCCGAGGTAGTATTTGATAATTTTCGGCACGTAAGCGTAGATCGCTTTATCATCAGCCACGCCCGTGCCAACCACATTCGCCAGGCTCACATTTCCGGCGCGGAAGGCGTTAAACAGGCCGGCCACCCCGAGGATCGAGTCCGAACGGAAGGTCAACGGGTCAATAAAATCATCGTCTACCCGCCGGTAGATCACATCCACGCGCCGCAGGCCGGCGGTGGTGCGCATGTACACGATGTTGTCGTGCACCAGCAGGTCGCGACCCTCGACCAGTTCCAGCCCCATGAGCCGGGCAAGGAACGTATGCTCAAAATAGGCCGAGTTGTACACTCCCGGCGTCAACACCACAATCGTCGGATCGGGCCGGTGGGCGGGGGCCAGCGCGCGCAGCGTTGTGAGCAGGGCGTGCCCGTAATGGTCAATCGGACGCACGCCATAGTTGGCGAACAGCCCCGGAAAGGCGCGCTTCATCACCGCGCGATTGGTGAGCATATAGCTCACCCCGCTGGGCACGCGCAGGTTGTCCTCCAGCACCACAAACTCGCCCGAGGGCAGGCGCACCAGGTCCGTTCCGGTAATCGAAACATAGACCTGCTGCGGCACTACGACGTTCCGCATCTCGCGGCGGAAGTGCGGGCAGGTGTACACCAGTTCGCGCGGAATGACCTTATCGGCCAGAATGCGCGCCTCGTGGTAAATGTCGTGCAGAAAGAGGTTCAGCGCGTGAATGCGCTGTTTCAGCCCTGCCTCGATCACCGCCCACTCGTCAGGGGTCACGATCCGCGGCAGCAGGTCGTAGGGGAAGATGCGCTCGGTGCCCTGGTCGTCACCGTAGACGGTGAAGGTGATACCCTGATTGAGAAAGGTGAGGTCGGCGTAGCTCTGCCGCTGCTGCAGGTCGCGGGCGGAGAGTTCCTGCAGGCGCTGGTACAGGAGCCGGTAATGGGGCCGTGGTTCGCCTGCCTCGTCGAACATCTCGTCGTAGACGGCGCCGAGATCGTAGGTGGCAAAGAGCGAATGGCCGTTCGCGCGCGCGCGGTGCTCGGTGAGCATAGATGTGCAGTGCTAAGGCTTTCTGCCGAATCTGAAACCAGACGTCGGAGAGAGCTGAGCGGGCGGCGCTGCCACGGCTACGGCGGTTCTTCTCTCGGGATTATTGGCTATAATACTCCCTTCCTTGCCTGGCGTCAACCGTGAATTGACCGGACGCGCGCGGTGGTTCCCCGCCCGCGGGCGGGGAACCACCGGTTCAATGGTCTGTGAATACATACTCCGCTCTCGCCCGCGCAGGCGGGCTTCGCATTCCATAGCCGAGGGCTGATGGTCTGTGAAAAAATAATCCGGTATAGCCCGCGCAGGCGGGCTTCGCATTCCATAGCCGAGGGCTTTAGCCCGACGGCTAGACTGGCATAGCGGATGAATGTCTCAAAGACCATCATAGAGATCCTGCGGCCCTCCAACCCTCCCCGCCGCAAGGCGACCGCCTGACTCCTGTGAATTGACAGGACGTGCGCGGTAAAGGGGCGCGGGGAGGCTTCGCCTCCCCGCATACCCCCTTTTCCCGCCCACGTTCCCACGGCCCGGCTCCTGCTAATCCCCCATCCCTTCCGCGCTCGCCGGGATCACCCGCTTCTGCAGATCGGTCTCCTTCACCCGGTACACGTTCCAGACCAGCCCCGTCGCCTCCAATCCGCGGATCACGTAGGCCGAGAAGTCGATTTGCCACCAGCGCAGGCCGTGAAAGGCCGAGCGGGGGAAGGCGTGGTGGTTGTTGTGCCAGCCCTCGCCAAACGCCAGCAGACCGACGATGAAGTTGTTGCGGCTGGCGTCGCGCGTCTGGTAGTCGCGCGCCCCGAAGGTGTGGCAGATCGAGTTGACGCTCCAGGTAACGTGGTGCGTGAGAAAGACCCGCACCAACCCGCCCCAGATCAGCCCGCTCCAGCCGGCAATCAGGAAGGGGATCAGCAACCCCAGCCCGGCCCACAACAGCCAGGTGCGCGAAGCCCAGACGACGTCGGGGTCGCGCTTCAACCAGGTGCCGTACACGTCCACGTTCTCTTTGTGGTGGAACAGCCAGCCCATGTGGGCGTGCCACAACCCCTCCAGCGGGCTGTGGGGGTCGTCTTCGCCATCGGAGTGGGCGTGATGCTGAATGTGGGTCGAGGCCCAGGCGATCGGGCTACCCTCGAAGGCCATGCTGCCCGTGATCAAGAACAGGCGCTTGAGCCACGAGTGGGTCTCAAAACTCTTGTGGGTCAACATCCGGTGATAGCCGACCGTGATCCCCAGGCCGGAGATCGCGTACATGACCAGCATCAGAGTCACGTCCAGCCAGTCAACGGCGCGGTTCCACAGCATGACCATGGCATAGATCGTCGCCAGAAACGGCAGCACGACGATGAGCAAGACGCCGATCTTCTCACCGAGGCTCTTCTCAAGTTGGGGTTCGACCGGGGCGGAGGGTACAACGCGGGACATCTTATGCTCCTCTGGGCGCCTGGCCGCGAACCTTCCGCGGCCACTGTGCCTCAGTGTAGCCCCCGTCGTCGCTCCACGGAAGTGCGCCTGGTCCAGTCGCTCGTCACCCGGTCTATGTTGTGACAGCGTGCACACGTAACCAGGGGCCTATGACCCTGGTCACGGGGCCAACGCGCAAACGGGTGGGTTAGACATGGTTTCGTAGGAAATGTACCGTTTGCGGCGTTCTGCCCCCCTCCCAGCCTTCCCCCGTTGGGAGGAGGAGTCGGGTTCCCTCCCCCGGCGGGGGAAAGGTTAGGGATGGGGCGGTTCGGCGCGAGACGGGAGCATACGGCATAGCCCTTCTGAAACCAAGTCTAACCAGGGTGGGGGCAAACCCGGTTGCCCCACACCCCTTCAACCCGCCGTCAGGTTGAACCAGGTCTCACCCCAATCCCTGCTGCTGCGCCCAGAGGGCCGCCTGGGTGCGGTCGCGGACGCCGAGTTTGCTGAGGATGTTGCTGATATGGTTCTTCACCGTGCCGACGCTGATCAGCAGGGCCTCGCTGATCTCCTGGTTGGTTCGCCCCTGCGCCAGCAGCACCAGAATGGCCCGTTCGCGCTCGGTGAGAAAGGCCAGGCGCTCGGCGAGCGCCGGGGTCGCGGCAGGCTTGCTCCCCGCACCCGCTTCTGCCAGCCGCCCCAGATGGGGCAGCATCTGAGCCGTGATCTCCGGCCCCAGCAGCGCCCCGCCACTGGCCACGGTGCGCACCGCCTCGGCCAGGGCCCGGTGGTCCACGTCCTTCAACAGATAGCCCCGCGCGCCCGCCGCGAGGCCCCGAAAGACATACGCATCGTCACGAAAGGTCGTCAAAATGATCACCGCCGGGCGCGGCCCCCGTTCTGCCAGTCGCCGGGTAGCCTCCACCCCGTCCATCACCGGCATCAGCACATCCATCAGCACCACGTCCGGGTCGAGTGCGGCCACAAGGTCGAGCGCTTCCTGCCCATTGCTCGCCTGGCCCACGACTTCGATGCCGGGCTTGCGCGCCAGCAGCGTGGCGATCCCGGTGCGGATCAGGGCCTGGTCGTCCACGATCAACACGCGGATTTTCTCGCTCATCGTTGGCACCCTTTGAAGGCCCTTCGGAGAAACGCTCATACGCCTTCGATTGGCAGCACCACCCGCAACCGCCAGCCGCCACCGGGCAAGGGGCCGGCTTCCATGCCACCGTTGAGGGCCTCGGCCCGCTCACGCAGGCCCACCAATCCGAAACTCTCGCCTGCTCCTCGCCGGGACGCCGGGGACCCCGCTCCACCGGGGTCGTCATTCGTGACCGTGACCGTGATATAGCCCCCCAGCGACACCACGCGCGCCTCGACCCGGGTCGCGCGGCTATGTTTGCGCGCGTTGGTCAATCCTTCCTGTACCGCGCGGTAGACGGTGCAGGCCAGCGCGTCCGGTGTCTCTTCAAGCTCGCCCTCGAGGATCAACGTGACGCGCGGCGGCGCCGCCGCCGCGGCCGCCAGTTCCTCCAGCGCGCGACGCAGTTCCGCGCCCCGCACCGGCAGTTCGGCATCGGCCACTGCCAGCATGCTGCGCCAGGCCAGGTGCAACTGTTCCCGACTCTCGCGCACCTGCTCCAGGGCCGCCTCGGCGTCCTCGGCGGCCAGATCCTCGGCCAGTTGCAGGTGCAGATGCACCAGCACCAGCCGCGACCCCAGATCATCATGCACCTCGCGGGCCAGCCGCGCCCGCTCGGCCGCCACGGCCAGCATGCGCACCTCGGCCATCTGCTGCTCGATCTCCGCGTTCAACAGCGCCAGCCGCAGCTCCGCCTGCTTGCGCCGCTCGAGCTGCCGGCGCGCCAACAGCAACGGTCCGCCGACTGCCGCCGCCGTTACCATACCGATCAGCAGGGCGTTGTGATCGAAGCGCTCCGGCCCCCAGTACGCCGCAAGCAGGGTGATCCCCATCAGCAACCCCGCCAGGTGCAGCACAATCTGGCGCGGCGGCAGCCGCACCGCCACCTGCCAGAGCACCAGCAACAGCCCCAGCAGCGGTGTGAGCGTGTGGGCAAGTTGCGCCAGCGCCAGGATCGCCACCGACTGCGCCGCCAGACCCACCTGGATCAGCATCGGCTGGCTGATGCGCTGGGTGGTCACATAAGCCAGCAGCAACACCGCGGCCCAGCCCAGCAGCATCGCGAAGGCCTCCGCCACCAGCGGACGCTCCAGCGCGGCTGAACTGATCGTCAGGGCCAGAAAGACCGCCGGCAACACCCATGTCAGCACCCGGTTCAACGGCCTGGCGATCACCGGCTCATCGGATGGGGTCACGGTTGCCAGGGGCGGGGCGCCGGCGGACGGCTCGCCGGTACCCTGCCGCAACGTCGCCACCGTGCCGCGCAGCCGTTCCAGAGCCTGGGCGGCGGCGGCGCGCGTCTGGCTCACCGCCGCCTCAACCCGCGAGAGGTTGCTCTGGGCCTGCGCCAGCGCCAGCGCCACACTCTGCTCGGTGCGGCTCAGGGCCGCCTGCACCTCGCCAATGATCGTCTGCGCGAGCCGGTGGCGCTCCTCCAGCATGACGCGCTGCTGCGCCTCGCGCACACCGGCGGCCAGCGCGTCGTAACGTTGCTGCACCTGCTGCAACATGTGCTGCACCTGCTCGCTCCGGCGCTGCTGGCGCAGATAGAAGATCGCCGCGATGATCGCGCAGGTGGCCGGAAAGGCCAGCGCCAGGTTGCCTTGCAGCCAGTCTATCAGGTTCGCCGTCGCCACCAGCAACATCCCGCTCCAGACGGCGTACACCCCCACCGCCATAGGAATCCATAACCACGGTGGAAACAGAGCAATGGCCTGGAGCACCAGCGCCAGGTACACGTAATCGAGCAGCGGCGCCGGCGCCAGCGCCTGGGCCAGGGCCGTGAGCGCCACCTGTCCCAGCAGGAACACCACCTGCCCCCAGCGGGGCAGGCGCCGCGCCGGCACAAAGGTAACGGCGATCAGGCAGGCGCCACACAACCCCGCCAGCGCCACCAGGCGCCAGACGGCATAATGCTGCCCCAGGGCGCTCAACGGTGCGCCGAGCAGCGCCAGCGTCACCACGCTCTGCACCGCGAACGGGTAGGG
>DAOTYR010000267.1:0-1533 GCA_034434655.1 Chloroflexaceae bacterium | reverse complement strand
GTCCCCACCTTGCTGCTATCCGGCGGGGTGTCGGGCATGGGCAGGAGGGGCGCAATGGGGTCCACCAGGCGATCCACGATCGCCCCCAGGCGCTGGAACTGCGGCCCGAGTTCGGTTTCGGCCAGGGGGATGTTCACCGGCACGTCGAGTTGCACCGGGATGGAGGTGATCAGCTTGACGTCCATGTTGAGATCCACCGGCAACTCCAGGCCCGCGGGGAGCACGATGTTCACCGTGGCGTTGAGGTTGCCGCCGCCGCCGGGGAAGGTGATCGCCGCCGGGGCCGTTAGCGGCACTGGTTCGGTCAGCCGCACCACGTTGCGCGGGGTCATGATCGTTTCGGCGTTGATCGGCACATCGAGTTCAACCGGCAGGCGCGTGTCGAGCGGCACGGTGTAGATAATGGTAGAACTCTGCAGATCGCCCACCACGTCTTGCAACTCCGCGAGGTTATTGGCGGCGAAGACCTGCGCGTTGGCCGCCACCCCCGCGACCTGGTTGCGATGGTTGATTACAATGCCGACCAGGACGCCAACAATGACGATCAAGACGGCATTGATCAGGAACGAGGTCCAGATCAGCGCCTTGTAGAGCGGCGCGATACGGGCATAGCGCCGGCGGGGGCGCTCGCCTGCCGTCGTGGCGGCAGTTTCAGCGGCCATAGCGAAGGTTCCTTTCGAGATGCATCTCCGTGGCACGAAGGCCGATCACGCAAAACGCTCGTATGATGTTCCATCATACCATGGAGGTATTACGTACGTGTATCGTATAGCAATCCCGCGTGTGCGGTGAAGGATCAAACCTGTCAGGCGTCCATGCGGCTGCGCCGCACGCCGACGGGATGAACATACATTATACGTTGCTCCTGGGAGGGCATAGCCCTCCCAAACCCTCCCACCGGGTGGGGGTATGGGGCAACCAGGTTTCCCCATACCCCTGCTCTAGCAGTCTATGTTCACCTCAGCCGTCCATGCGGCTCGGCCGCACACCGACGGGATGAACATAGGTTGTTCTTGGGAGGGCTTTGCCCTCCCAAACCCTCCCGCGGACGGGGGTATGGGGGAACCTGGTTCCCCCATGTTCACGTCAGGCGCCTCCGAAATAGCGCAACGCCAGGCGCAGGCGTTCTTCGAGGTCAGCGGGAGCGTCAGGGGGCAGGGCGGCGATGGCCGCGGCGGCTTCGGCCTGGGAGTAGCCCAGATTGACCAGCAGATCGGCCAGATCACGGTTGATCGCACTGGTAGCCGCGGTGGCGCCGGGGGCGGGCGCGGGCAACCCGGCCAGATCGAGCTTGCCTTTGAGCTCCAGCACGATCCGCTCGGCGGTCTTCTTGCCGATGCCGGGCACGCGGGCCAGCCGCGCGGTGTCGCCGTGGGCAATCGCGGCGCGGATCTCGTCCAGATCGCCGGAGGAGAGCAGGCTCAGGGCCACCCGCGGCCCCACGCCGGTGACGGCCAGCAAACTCTCGAACAGGGCGCGCTGTTCGAGGGTGGCGAAGCCATAGAGACTGAGGGCGTCTTCGCGCACGATGAG
>DAOTYR010000266.1:0-7770 GCA_034434655.1 Chloroflexaceae bacterium | reverse complement strand
TGTCGGGGGGGCGGGCCTGGGGGCGCAGGCCGACAGGAGCATGAGCAGAACCAGCGACAGCAGGGCGAGGGCGCGTGAGGGCTGCATTGAACACCTCCTGACCGATACAAACACAGGTGAGAAAGTCATCCGCTCTCGCCCCCGGCGCGGGCGAGCGCCGTCCATGCGGCTGTGCCGCCCACCGACGGGAGCAACATACCGTTCTTCCCGGGAGGTCGCAGCCCTATAGGCGCGAACGTAACGGGCGAGGGCTTCCTGAAGTGGCAAAATGGGAGAGCACCCGCTCAGAATCGCCCCTGAAAGCCCGTCGAGAGCTGTACCCCCCGGGCTGTATCGCCCTCTGGCAAGCCGTCTGTGGCTTCACAGAGCCACACGCTTACGTTCGCGCTTATAGGGCGCAGCCCTCCCGGACCGTACCTGTTCACACCTGGGGTAACCCACACGCCTGGGAGCGAGGGCGTCCCGCCCTCGTCGCGTCTACGCGGGCAAGATGCCCGCGCTCCCGGGAGAAAGGTGAACACTTACCCCAGACCCTCCCGTGGGCGGAGGTGTGGGGAAACCCGGTTTCCCCACACCTCCCTCCAGGAGACGATCTTGAGCGGATTATTTCTTCAAAGACCACCGGGACGATCCAGGTACAAGGGCGTTTCAGCTTGAAAGTTGCTGCACACTTCCTCAGCGGAGATGCGGAGCCGTGAAGATGCAGGCCAGACGGTCAGGCTCCTTTGAACCATGCCTGAGGATAAGACGGTGCATTGCCGCACCAGGTTCCAGGAAGCGGCGAGGATTTCTTCCATGATCCCGCTAAAATCTCAGCACGTGCGCGGTGGAGGGATGCGGAGAGGCGCGGTCTCCCCGTCCCTGGCGGCCAGGCGGCCCGGCAACATGCCCACGGCGCTCCCGCCGCGGGCGGGCGACTACCAGAGCGTCATAGGGACGCCGCAAGCTCGTGAGCGCTGGAGCGCTGGAGCGCTTCCTGTTGCATTGAGCGGCAATCTACAATCCGCAATCTAAAATTAAACAACCGGTTGGTGGCGGGCCGCAGGCCCGACACCCCTCCCCGCCGGGAGGCGACCGCGTATCTCCTGTAAAATCTGACTATTCTGTCATCTAAATGTCATCTGATGATCGTTCGATCAGACGCGACGATGACGCGCCATCGCTCCTTCGGGCGGCGCGCCTTGCGCTGAACGCGCACCGCGCGGCCCTCCCCGACGGGCAGGAGCGTGGGGCAAGCTGCTTGCCCCAGCCGCGCTTGAAAGGAAGGAGCTCCGCGCAATCCCCTTTTCACGTGAAGGGTCTATAATGACAACATCGGACCCCGATACATCGTGGAACCTGATGCGCCAGTCGCCTGATCATTCTCTGCCCGCGACCGAACCCGACTCTCTGGTCGCGCTGCTGATGCGCCACCTGGGCCCCGGCCCGGTCGCGGTGATGCTCGGCCCAACGCCGCGCCGGCGCCAGTGGCGGGCCATCTGCGCCCATCTGCTGGCGGCGCGCAACGCCATTGCCACCTACCTCCCCCGGCGCCTGCTGGCGCGCGAACTCGCCGCTGATAGCGCGCCGCCCTGGATCGAGTGGGTCGAAGGCGCGTTGCTCTTCGCCGATGTGAGCGGCTCCACCGCCCTGGCCGAGCGCCTGGGCGCCCTGGGGCGCGAGGGCGCCGAAATCGTGACCGAGACGCTCAATGCCTATTTTGCCACCATGATACGTGTCATTGGCGAAGCGGGAGGTGATGTGCTCGGCTTCGGCGGCGATGCGCTGCTGGCGCTGTTCGAAGGTCCCCACGCCACCCTGATTGCCACATCCGCCGCGCTGGACCTGTTGCGCGAACTGGCGGGTTTCGAACGCGAGGTGCCCGGCGTGGGCCGCTTTCCGCTCACGATGCATATCGGGATCGAGGCCGGCCCGATTGCCCTGGTGGGCGCCGGGCAGGCGCGTTCGCGCCGCTACAGCGCGATGGGCGCGACGGTCAGCGCCGTGGCCCGCGCCGAAGCCTGCGCCGGCCCCCGCGAGGTGGTGCTCGGGCCGCGCGCCCGGGTCGCTCTGGCCGATGTGGTCGAGGGCCAGTCGCTCGACGCGGGCTTCGCGCGCGTCCAGGCCTTGCGGGTCGCGCCGTCCCCCATCGCGCTGCCCGCGCCGCTCCAACTGGACGAGGCGCCATCGCCGTCGCCCGACATGATCGCCCCTCTGGCCGCCCAGATCGAGCGTTGCGGCGCCTATTTGCCGGTCGAACTGGTCACCCGGATCATCGCCGACCCGCAGCGCCCCCGCGTTGAGGCCGACCTGCGCCCGGTCACGGTGCTCTTTGCCCAGTTGGCGGGACTGGAGCGCCTGATCGAGGGCCGGACCGCAGCCGAGGCCGCCGCGGCGGTCAATGCCGTCGTCGGCCCACTGCAAGTGGCGGTCGAGCGCTTTGGCGGCTTTGTCAACAAGCTCGACCTGGCCGATGAAGGCATCCGGCTGATGGCCGTGTTCGGGGCGCCGCTGGCGCTGGAGGATCACGCCGAGCGGGCTGCGCGCGCCGCGCTGCTGATGCAGGCCGCCGTTGCATCGTTCCCGCAGTCGCTGCGCTTCCGCGCCGGGCTGAACACCGGCAACGTCTTTGCCGGCAACGTTGGCAGCGCCGAACGCAAAGAGTACACCGTCATGGGCGACGCGGTGAATGTGGCCGCTCGTGTCATGGCCGGCGCCGCCTGGGGGGAGATCCGCTGTTCGAGCGCGACGGCGGCGCTGATCGCCCATGCGCTCGTCTGCGCCGATCCGCGGCAGATAGCCGCGAAGGGCAAGCGCGAACCGTTGGAGGTGCTGCGGGTGCTCGGCGAGCGCGAGCACCCGCTGGAGCCGGTGTACGCCGACGCGCCGCTGATCGGCCGCGACCACGAGCTTGCCTGGCTGCGGGAACGCTGGATCGCCGCCGCCGGTGGTGGCCGCGTGGCGCGAGTGAGCGGCGAGGCCGGCATCGGCAAGTCGCGCCTGGTCGCCGCCCTGGCCGCCGAGGCCCGCGCCGCCGGCGCCCGCGTTTTCACCGTGCGCTGTCTGGCCTACAACAGCGCCACACCCTACGCGCCCTGGGGCGAACTCTTGCGCGCCCTGTGCGCTATCAGCGCCGGCGACGACCCCGCTACGCGCGCCCGGAAACTTGCCGATACGCTGGATGCCGCCGGCATCGCCTCCGGCGACTGGCTGTCGCTCATGGCCGACCTGGTCCGCGTCCAGGTTGAGGAAGGTTCCCTCATTCGCGGTCTCGACCCCCAGCAGCGGCAGACGCGGCGCTTCACGATCATGCTCGCGCTCCTGCGCGCCGCGGCCCGCCGCTCCCGCCCGGACGCCCTGCCGGGGGCGTCGGTGGTGATGATCTTCGACAATCTGCACTGGGCCGACCAGGTCTCGCTCGACCTCTGGCAATACGTGGCGACCCACCTGAGCGATGCGCCGGTTCTGCTGCTGGGCCTCCACCGCGGCTCGCTGGCGTGGGGCGATGACCCCTGCGCCGATGCCGCCGCGACGCTTGAACTGGGTCCGTTGACTGCCGAGGCGAGCGCGGCCCTGCTCGAGGCCCTGGCCCATCCGCGTCCCCTCGCGCCCCCTCTGCGCGACCGCCTGGTGGATCGCGCCGCCGGCAATCCGCTCTTCCTGGAGGAATTGCTCCGGGCCGTCAGCGAACGCCCTGATGCCGCCGATGCCCTCCCCGACAGCCTGAGCGGGCTGCTGCTGTCGCGCATTGACCGCCTCGACGAGACCTCGCGGGCCATTCTCCGCGTGGCCGCCGTGGTGGGCCAGCGCTTTCCGGCCAGCGTCGTCGAGTCGGTCCATCCCCTGGAGCACGAGACGCTGATCCGCCAGTTGATGCTGCTCGACCACGCCGAGATCACCGCGACCGAGCGCGAGCATCCCGAGCGCATCCACCTCTTCCGTCACGCCCTGCTGCACGAGGTGGCCTACCAGAGCCTGCTCTACGCCCGGCGGCGCGAGTTGCACCGCCGCATCGGCGAGCACCTGGAGACGCGCTACGCCGGCGAACTCGCGCGGGTGCGGGCCTACTACCGCGACAACCAGGGCCGCCACCTGGTCCCCATCGGTCGCAATGGCTCCTTCCTGAGCCCCGGCATCCAGGCCAGCGGCGCCCCGATCTTTTTGCTGGCCCACCACTTCCGGCTCAGCGACGCGCCCGAGCGCGCCGTGCCCTACCTGTTGCTTGCCGGGCACATCGCCCGCGACAACTATGCCAACGACCAGGCGGTGCAATACTACCGCTGGACACTGGATATCCTCAATGGCGCCCCTGGCGACCCGCGGGCCTGGGAGGCGCGCGAGGCCCTGGGCGACGTGCTCTGCATCCTGGGACGCTACGACGAGGCCCAGCGCGAGTATGCCCTCCTGCTGGGCCGCGCGGCGCCGGATCGGGCCTTCGCGGTTGACCTGCCACCCGCCGTGGCTGCCGAGGCGCTGCGCTCCTGGGGCGAGGCACTGGAGAAGCAGGGGCGCTACGTCGAGGCCCTCGACCGCCTGCGCGAGGCCGAGGCGCTCTGCCGGGCGCGCATCAATGCCGTGCCCCCGCTCCTGCTGGCCGCCGTCTGTGCCGACATGGGCCAGGTGCTGCGCCGTCTCGGTGATTTCGATGCCGCCCTCGACATCTGCCGCACCGGCCTGACCCTCATCCGCAATGACCGCCACAGCGTCGAAGACGAGCGCATCGAGGCCGATCTGCAAACCCTGATGGGGTCGCTGTTTGCCGTGCGCGGCGACTACGAGCAGGCCCGCTACCACTTCACCAGCGCCCTGGCAGCCCACGAGGCCATTGACGACCTCTACGGCTGCGCGCGCATGCACAACAACCTGGGGTACCTGGCTCAGTTGCAGAGTGATTATGCCCGCGCGGTGGGCCACTACGGCGAGGCCGAGCGCCTGGCCAGCAAGGCGCAGTCCAAGTATACCCTCAGCAGCGTGCTGCTCAACGCCGCCTACGCCTACGTGTGCCTCAGCCGCTACGAAGAGGCCCTGGGCGCCTGCCGCGACGCGCTGGCGCTGTGCCAGGAGATGGGCGACCAGCTTGGCGTGGCCCAGGCCGCTGACACCCTGGGGATGACCGTGTACCAGCAGGGCGACTATGCCGCCGCCGCCGCCAGTTACCGTCAGGCCCTGGCGATCTACCGCGAGCAGGGCAACCCCTTTCAGGAAGGTAACACCCTGGCATTGCTCGCCCGGGTCACCCTGGCCCTGGGCGAGACTGCCGCCGCCCGCGCCCTGGCCGAAGAGGCCCTGGCGATCGCCCGCCGGGTGCATGCGCCGCAGCACGAAGTGGAGGCGCTGACGGTGCTGGCCGAAGTGGCCCTCAGCGCCGCAACCGAACGCGCCGTTGGCAGCGCTATGCTCCTCGACGAGGCCCGGCGCCACGCCAGCGAGGCGGCGGACCTGGCCGCGCGCCTCGGCAGCCGGCTCGACTACGGCATCGCCCGGCGTCTCCAGGGCCAGATCGCCGCCGCGCGGGGAGAACCCTTTGCCGGGCACTTTCTGGCTGCCCTGGAGACCTTGCAGGCCATCGACAGCGCCTTCGAACGGGCCTGTGTCGAAGCGCGCTATGGCGAAGCCCTGGCCGCTACAGGCGACCCCTCCGCCGCAGCGTATCGAAAGCGCGCCGGGGAGACGTTTAGCATGATCGGGGCCAATGGTGAGCTACGCCGCCTCGCGGCTCAATAACCCGCGTTACGCCCCCCGCTGGGGCTGGAAGCGCGGCTCCTCCCCCCGGCGGGAGGAGGTTGGCAAGGGAGCCGAAGCGCCGCTTTCGCTTGTTCGAGTATCGGGTGTAGGTCCTGTCAAGAACGAAAGGAGTTGCCGGGGATGTCGCTCGAAGCCGTTCAGCAGGTGATAGGCCGCGCCGTGACTGATGCCGAGTTCCGCCAACAACTGATTGACAATGCCCGGGCCGCCTGTGTGGGCTACGATCTCACCGAAGAAGAACTCGACGCCCTCGAGGCCCTCGACCAGACCAGCCTGCAAGCCTTTGCGGGCACCCTCGACCCGCGCCTCTCCAAGACCGGCGGGCGCGGATTTATTTGATGGTTCAAACCCGGTGGCCCTTCAGCCGTCCATGCGGCTCCGCCGCACACGAACAGCAGGATGAACCTGGGTTGTTCCTGGGACGGCTGCGTCCTCCCACACCCGCCCGCGGGCGGGGGCGTGGGGAAACCCGGTTTGCCCACACCCCTGCTCCGGCGGCCTATGTTCACGGTAGCCGTGCGTGCCGCCGGGCGGCACGCCGCCCGATGGAAGCGGGGGTATGGGGGAACCTGGTTCCCCCATGTTCACGTTGGCCGTCCATGCGGCTCGCGCCGCACACCGACGGGATGATCATACTTCCTGGGAGGGCTGCGCCCTCCCAAACCCTCCCACCCCTCCTCAGCCCTCCCCCGCTGGGTGCGGGAGTCCGGCTCCTCCCCCCAGCGGGGGGAGGTTGGGAGGGGGGCTGGGGCGCCGCATGCGCTGAGGCGGAAGGGATTGGCTCGCGTAGCCTATGTTCACATCAGTCCTCCATGCGGCTCCGCCGCACAACACCGCAATGAAAAGAAGGTTGTTCTTGGGAGGGCTGCGCCCTCCCAAACCCTCCCGCGGGCGGGGGTATGGGGGAACCTGGTTCCCCCATTTTCACGTTAGGCGTTGGAGGGGCGCGGGGAGGCTGTGCCGCTCCACACCCTGGGTGTGAACCAGGTCTCAGAAAAACACCTTCGCCAGCTTCAGCACCCCCTGGTTCCAGGGTACCCGATGCGAGACGCCGGTGGCGTGCCGGAACTCATCGAGGTGTTCGATGTACCAGCGGTAGTTCCGCACCAGGGCCTCTTTGTTTGAATACTTCGGCTTGAACCCCAGCACGCGCTCGGCCTTCTCTACCGAGACGAAGGAATCTTCGGTGACCGTGCCATAGGCCCACTTGTAGACCGGCGAGAGTCTGAGCCGCTCCAGCAGCACCAGGGCCGCGGTCATCGGCGCGGCGGGAAAGGTGATGATCCGCTTGCCGAACCCCGCCGCGTCGAGGACGGCCTGGAAGTCCTCTTTGATCGTCGTAAACTCTTTGGCCCCGATGTTGAAGGTGTCGTTGACCCGCTCACGGTCGAGGGTGGCGCAGAGGTAGATGGCCTCGCAGAGATCTTCGACGTCGAGCAACTGGTAGCGGTTCTTGCCGTTGCCGGGCAGAGGAAAGTTTTTGCCGTCCCTGGCCCAATCGTAGAGCATGGCAAAGATGCCGAGACGTTCGGGGCCGATGAATGATTTGGGGCGGATGATCGGCACGCACATCCCCCGCGCGCGGTAGCTGAGGCACAGTTCCTCGGCCTTCACTTTGGCCTCGCCATAGGGACCGACCCCGTCCAGCCGGTCGGTCTCGAGCAGAGGGTGGTGGTCAGGAATGCCGTAAACGGCGGTTGTGGAGATGTGGATGAACCGTTCGACGCCATGCTCCAGGGCCGACTGCAGCACGTTACGGGTGCCGTCGATGTCGGTGGAGAAGATATCGGACGGTTTGTAGAGCGGCAGGGCCGCCGCGGTGTGCACAACCTGGTCCACCCCTTGCATGGCCCGGTCAACCGCCGCGCGGTCGCGGATGTCGCCGGTATGTACGTCAACGCGGGAGCGTTCGGGGTAGTCGAAGGGGGCAATATCGAGGGAACGGACACGCTGGCCGCGTTCCAGGAGGTAACGCGCCAGGTTGATGCCCAGGAACCCCGCGCCGCCGGTGATGAGGAATGTTTTGCTCATTGTTCAGGAATGTGG
>DAOTYR010000265.1:0-3445 GCA_034434655.1 Chloroflexaceae bacterium | reverse complement strand
CATAGCCGAGGGCTTTAGCCCCACGGCCAGCCCGGCATACCGGATTAATTTCTCAAAGACCATCTTGCCCGCGTAGACGCGACGAGGGCGGGCGTCGTTGACCTTGTCGCACGGCGCCGGCGACGGCAGCTTGCCCGCGTAGACGCGACGAAGGCGGAACGCCCTCGCTCCCAGGCGCGTGGGTTACCCCAGGTGTGAACCGTTATCCCTATGGGCCACATTGACAACCGGGCGCCAGGCGCGTACCATTGCCTGCGACAACACCCGGCTCGCGGAAGGGAGATCCCGGTGAACGAACAGCAAGACACGCCACAATGGCGTCTGGAGACCAGCCTGGTTCACGCCGGGGAACGCGCCGCCGCCCCGCAGGCCGTGCCCACGACCACGCCCATCTACACCACCAGCACCTACCTCTACCCCACGCTGGGCGAGCTTGACGCCGCCTTCGCCAGTGGTTCGGGCTACCTCTACGCGCGCTACGGCAACCCGACCGTGGCCGCGCTGGAGAGCGCCGTTGCGGCCATCGAGGGCGCGCGGGGGGCAGTGGCCTACGCTTCGGGGATGGCCGCGCTGCACGCCGCCCTGCTCGCCGCGGCCACGCCACGCGGCGAAACCGCGCCGCAGCCACGGGCCATCCTCGCTGCCCGCGACCTCTATGGGGCCACCACCGTGCTGCTGGAAGAACTGTTCGTGGCCCGCGGCGTGGTGGTGGCCTACGCCGATATGTGCGACCTCGACGCGGTCGAGGCGGCCCTGGCCGATTTGCGTCCGCAGGTGGTGCTGGTCGAGCAACTGTCGAACCCGCTGCTGCGCGTGGTGGATGTGGCCGGTCTGGCCACGCGCTGTCGGGCGGTGGGGGCGCGCCTGGTGGTTGACGGCACCATCGCCACGCCGGTGCTGCAACGCCCGCTGAGCCTGGGCGCCGACATCGTGGTTCACAGTGCCACCAAGTACCTGTCCGGCCATGGCGACACCCTTGGCGGCGTGGCCGCGGCGCGCACCGCTCTGCTGCACGACACCCTGGCCCGGCAGGCGCGCCTCCTGGGCGCCTCGCTGGGGCCGTTCGAGGCCCAGCAGACACTACGCGGCATGAAGACCCTCGCCTTGCGCTTCGAGCGCCAGTGCGCCAGCGCCGCCCGGATCGCCGCCTTTCTCGATAACCACCCCGCCGTGCTCCAGGTCCACTATCCGGGTCTCGCCACGCACCCCCAGCATGCCCTGGCGACAGCGGCCTTCGGCGGGCGCTTCGGCGGCCTGGTGAGCTTTGAACTTGCCGGCGATACGGTCGCCCTGCAACGCTTTGTGGATGGGCTGCGCCTGTTCCTGCCCGCCACCACCCTGGGCGACATCTACAGCCTGGTGAGCGTGCCGGCGATGGCCTCGCACCGCGAACTGGACCCCCAGCGGCGCGCCGAACGCGGCATCAGTGAGATGCTGGTGCGTCTCTCCATCGGCATCGAGGCGGTCGAGGATCTGATTGCTGACCTGGAGGCGGCGTTGAGTCGCACGTAAGGCCACATTCGTGGGGCGCACAACGCCCGATGAAAACGGCTCGGGAGCGCGGGTGGCTCGCCCTCGTCATGTCTCCGCGGGCAAGGTGACTGCCCCCCTCCCCAGCCCTCCCCCCGCTGGGGGGAGGGAGTCCGGCTCCTCCCCACAGCGGGGGGAGGTTAGGAGGGGGGCTGCAGCGCCGCATGCGCGTAGGTCATCAGCCTATGGTCTTTGAATACATAATCCGGTATAGCCCGCGCAGGCGGGCTTCGCATTCCGTAGCCGAGGGCTTTAGCCCCACGGCCAGCCCGGCATACCGGATGAATGTCTCAAAGACCATCACATCAGGGGATGGGGAAACCCGGTTTCCCCATTCCCCTGCGGGGCGGGGGCGTGGGGAAACCCGGTTTCCCCACACCCCTGCTCCAGCAGCCTATTTTCACGTTAGCCATCCACGCGGCTGCGCCGCACACGGACGGGATGCAAAGGAGGGCTACGCCCAACACTTTCAAATCAGCCGTCCATGCGGCTCCGCCGCGCACCGACGGGATGAACATCCTTCTTGGGAGGGCGCAGCCCTCCCAAACCCTCCCAGGGGCCGGGGCCTGGGTGCGCGGGCCTCCGGCCCGCGTCCGCTGAGGTATGGGGAAACCCGGTTTCCCCACCCCCCTCGCCGAGGGCTTATTTTCACGTTAGGGGATGGGGAAACCCGGTTTCCCCATCCCCCTGCTCGAGGGCTGCGCCCTCCCAAGAAGAACCTATTTTCATCCTCCTGGTGTGCGGCGCAGCCGCATGGACGGCTGCCGTGAGCATGGCCGCGCTCTCGGCACAAACCTCCGCGGAACGTGTTACACTAGAGCGTATGCAAATGCTCATCTTCACCGGCCCCGCTGGTATGACCGCCCTGGCCGCGGCCGCCACCGCCGCCGCCGCGGCTGCCGCTGGCGCGCGGACGCTGCTGGCGAGCGTGGGGCCTTCCCATTCGGTCGCGACGCTCGCCAACGTCCCCCTCGGGGGCGACCCGCATCCCGTCGGGTCAGGGTTGGATGCCTGGTGCCTCGATCCCCTGGCCGACCTGGCGCGGATGTGGTCCGCGCTGCCGGCAAAATCGCCTATCGCCGGCGATGAACTGCCGGTGATCCCTGGCAGCGACCTCTTCCTCGCCGTGGCCAACCTGCGGACGCTGGGCGCTGCGTATGACCTGGTGTGTGTCGACGCGGGGCCGCCCGACACCCTGCTCCGCGCCCTTGGCGTGCCCGACACCTTTCGCTGGACGATACGCCTGCTCCTCGGCCTCGACCGGGGCCCCGGGCGTTCCAGCGCGTCGGTTTCCCGCGCGCTGGTGCCGGTCGGGTTGCTGCCGTTTCCTATGGAGTGGACCAGTAACCTCCAGGAGGCCCGCGTGCGCCTGGAACAGCTTCGCGATGAAACGGTGGCCCCTGCGCGGGCCAGGGTGCGCTATGTGCTGCGGGCGGATCGCGCCGGCCTGGAAGAGGCGCGGGTCACCCTGCCCGCCCTGCAACTGTTCGGCCTGGCCGTGGAGTCGCTGATCGCCGGCCCGCTGCTCCCCCGCACCGATGGACTGACGCCCATCGTCGAGGAGCAGGAGCATGTCGCCGCCGAGGCCGCGGCGATCTGGAAGGACCGCCCCCTGCTCCGCTTGCCGGCAACGGTGACGCCCGGCGGCCCCGCGGAACTGGCCGCCCTTGGCGCGCGGATCTACGCCGGGTCCTCACCCCTGCCCCAGACGCCGCTGCCTCCGCCGGTACGCCTCAGCGGCCCGCCTGACCCGATGGTGGCCATGGACGTTCCAGGTTTGCCCCGCGAGACCCTCGGCCTGACCCTCAGCGGGGATGAGTTGATCGTGCGGGCGGGGATCTACCGGCGCCATATTTTGCTCCCCGACGGGCTGCGTGGCGTCACGGCGATCAGAGCCGCCCGCCAGGGCGAGACG
>DAOTYR010000264.1:0-6292 GCA_034434655.1 Chloroflexaceae bacterium | reverse complement strand
CACTGATAGAGAGGACCGCCAATGGCACGCACGCCTGTGATCTTTGTGCCCGGTCTATGTGGCTCATTTAATTTGATGGTCCTGCTCGATTTCCAGGGGCCACGGCTCACCGGTTGGAACTTTCCGCCCTTCATCAGCTACGGAAAAGGCTTCCTCGAAGCCTTCGAACGGGCCGGCTACGTCCGGGACACGGATCTGTTCGTGGCCTTCTACGACTGGCGCAAGTCGGTGCAAGACGCGGCGCGCCTGTACCTCAAGCCCTGGATTGACCGGGCGAAGCGACGCGCTGGCGCCGAGAAGGTCATTCTGGTCGGGCACAGCATGGGCGGGTTGGTGGCGCGGAGCTACATCCAGGGCCCCGACTACGCCCACGATGTCGCCCGGCTGTTCACCCTGGGCACGCCTCATCGCGGCGCGGGCGAGGCCTATTACGCCTGGGGCGGCGGCGAGTTGCGAGCCGATCCCTCGGTCAAAGTGGTCTTCGATGTGTACCTCTGGTACCTCCGGCACGCCCATCCCTTCCAGACCCAGATGGATCCGCTGCGAACGATCCGCACCCAGGTGCCCGCCATCCGCGATTTGCTGCCCATTGATAGTTACCTGCTCGATCACCAGGGGCCGCCGCTCCCCAGGCCCGAGGCTTCGTATCGGGAGCGTAACCTGGTGGGCCTGATGCTCAACCAGCCGGCGCAACTCGATCTGCTGGCCCGGCGCGTGCCGGTTGCCACGATCAGGGCGACCGGCTTTCCGACCATTCGGGCGATTGTGGTGGGCGGCCCCCCCATTCCTCCAGGCGATCCGCCGCGTTTCCCGGATGGAGCGCCGGTGCAAGACGAAGTTGATACCGAGGGCGACGGCACCGTGCGCGCTGCCAGCGCCGGCCTCGCGCATCCGACCATAAGCAATCTCGCTCCCCTGGCCGGCACGGGCCATGGGGTGCTGCCCGATCATCCCGCTGTGCTGGATCTGCTGTTCAACGAACTGCGGGCGTCCGAAGAACCGGATCTTGGCGTGCCCCCGCTCGGCGCGCCGCCGCTTGAGGAGACGAGACTGGTGGTGCTCACCGCCTCGCCGGTGACGATGGTGGTGGAGACGCCGGCCGGTCCGCCCTTGCCCGGCGTGGGCGTTCTGGGCGCCCCGCTCGAGGTAGTGGGCGCCCCGGCGCGCCCGCGGCGGGTGCGCGCCCGCGATCACGGGCACAGCGGGAAACATCTCAACATCGCCGTCATTCCCAACCCGCCCGCGGGGGCCTACCGCGTGCATCTGCATGGCACCGCGACGGGGAGCATGGCCCTGGGGGCTATGCTCGTCAGCGCCGGGCAGGTGACCGTCTTCGGCGCCGCCGAAGGCGGGGCTGACATCATGGCAGCGGAGACCCGGCATACCCGGATCAGCACTGTTCACGGGCAGGTGGCCCATGGAACGGATCTCTTCTACGAGGTGGTGGTGACGGACGTGACCACGCCGCCAGAGGTGCATCTCGACGCGCGGGCCACCGCTGCCGACGCAATGGCGAAACTGCGCGCAGCCGCCGGCGGTGGCGCGGTGCTCGGCGGCGCGCCGGCGGCGGAGGCGCTGGCTGAAGCGCCGCCAGAGGTGCGCCAAGCCGCCGAGGTCGTGTTCGGCGAGGATGCGGCAGCCGCCGCGGCGGCGCTGGAGAGGCCTGGCGGGGCCGAACCCGCGGCAATGGTTGACGCCCTCACGGTCGTTGCCCGCGAGGTTGTCGGCGCGCGGGACGTGGCGCTCGCCGAGGCGCTGATTGTGCAGTTGCAGGCGCTGAAGACGGGGTAGCCTGCCGCGTCTGCTTACCCTCCGGAGCAGCCGGTTGGGCGCATGGTTGCAGAGAGTGGCGCTGTTTCTCCGCGGCGCCGTGCCACTGGCACTGGTGGCCCTGGGGCTGGTCGGCGTGCCGACCCTGCTGGCCTGGTGGTTGCTGGGAGGGCCGCTGGGATGGCGCCACCTGCTGGTGGGGTTGGCGAGCGCGGTGATCCTCTTCGCCCTGGGGGGGCTGGCCCTGGGTTGGGCCATCGGGCGGCAGCGGCGGGATCTGTAGTTCAGGCGGCGCGTTGCACGGCGTAGTCGGCGACGCGAGCCAGCGCTTCGCGCCCGGGACCAGGGGGGATCTGGGCAAGCAGGCCACGGGCGCCTTCGGCACAGCGCAGCACCTCCGCGCGGGTCGGCGTGAGGCCATAGCGACGCACCTCGTCAATGGCCCAGCGTTGCTCGGCGGCATTGCTGCTGTCGAGGGCGGCCACCAGGCGCGCGCTGTCGCCCAGGGACGCGGCGAAGATCAGCGGCAGGGTCACCGCTCCGGCGCGGAGGCTGGCGCCGGGGGAGGTGCTGCCGTTCCGCTCGGTGAAATCACGCACCTCGTCGCCCAGGCGCAGGGCCAGACCCAGTTCGTGACCGAAGCGACCCAGGGTCTCGATCTGCTCCAGATCGGCGCCTGCAGCGGCGGCGCCAGCCTTGCAGGCGGCTACGATGAGCGCGGCATCCGTATATCCGATGCGTTCCAGATGTTGCGCTCGCCCCTCCTCCAGCGGCCGCAGCGGCGCCGCAGGCATCAGGACACCCTCGGTAATCTGCTTGACCGCCTCGGTGAAGAAGGTGATCACGCGCGGATCAGGACTGAGGGCCATCTCTCCCGCGGCCAGGGCAAACAGGTAGTCGCCGACCATCAGGGTCACACCGTGGTTCCAGGGGCCAACGCGCGGCTGGCTGCGACGCCGCTCGGCTTCGTCCACCAGATCGTTGTGGGTTTGCGTGGCCGCGTGGATCAATTCCACCGCCGCAGCGACGTGAATGACCCGTTCCAGATGATAATTGGCGGTTTGCGCGGCCAGGAGGACCAGCGCGGCCCGCAACCGGGGCACGTCCGGCGGTGACAGGTGTGATCCGGCGATGCTGATCACCGCGGCGCGGGCGCGTGTCCGTTCGTGGATGATCTGCTCCACCTGTTGCAGATCGGCGATCAGGTTGGGAGAAAACACTGCTGGTCGCATAGGTTGCCGCTGCTGCTTCAGGCGTGCTTGACCTTCTTTTCTGTATTATACGGCGCAATTGCGATTGCGTACGTATCGGCTGATGCAACGCGGGGCTTGAGCAGCGTCTGTCTTCGATCACGTGAACATAGTCTCCTGGAGCAGGGGTATGGGGAAACCAGGTTTCCCCATACCCTCACCCGGTGGGGAGGTTTGACATCGCGGCGCGAGCGACGCACAATACCATAGGATCTTCCTGCTGGTTCACCACACTGATGGTGGTGAGGAGTGCTCCTCGGGGAAGGTCTGGCTCTCCCGAACCCTCGCGCCGGCGCCCCGCGAAACCACTGTGGTGAGCCACGAGAACAGAAAGGCGTCACTCGATGACAGAACTTCCCCGCCTTGCCCGGGTGCTTGGCCTCACCTTCGGTCTTGCCGCTGGCGCCGTGGGTATCGGCGTGGTCACCGCGTTGCGTCGTTCGCTTCCCCGTGTCGCCGGGCGGCAAGCGCTGCCGGGTCTTCACGCTCAGGTCGAGGTGCGCCGCGATCGCTGGGGCATTCCGCATCTCTACGCCGCCGGCAACGCCGACCTCTTCGCCGGGCTGGGCTATGTCCACGCCCAGGATCGGCTCTGGCAAATGGAACTGAACCGCCGCACCGGGCGGGGGCAACTGGCCGAGATCTTCGGCCCGGTGGCCCTGAGTTCCGACCAGTTCGTGCGCACCCTGGGCTTCGAGCGCCTGGCCCGCCGTGAGGTCGAGTTGCTCGATGACGCGACGCGAACGATCCTCGAGGCCTATGTGCGTGGCGTCAATGCCTGTCTGGAAGCCAGTCGCGGGCGGCTGCCGCTGGAGTTCACCCTCCTGGGTTTCCAGCCGCGCCCCTGGGAACTGGTGGATGTGCTGGTCTGGCCGAAGATCATGGCCCTGACGCTCTCGGGGAACTGGACGGGCGAGTTGCTGAACAGCAAGATCAGCGCCGCCGTAGGCTATGCGCGCGCCGCGGCCATCGCCCCGCGCTACCCGGGGGAGGCGGTGGTCACCGTGCCCCCCGAGGCGGAGCTGCCGCCGCGCCTCGGCGAGGGCGCCCTGCGGCTCTCCGCCGAGGCGGCCCCCTTTACCGGCGAGAGCGGCACGCCCCAGGGCTCCAACGCCTGGGCCGTCTCCGGCGCGCGCAGCGTCACGGGCCGCCCCCTGCTGGCCGAAGACCCCCATCTCAGCCTGGGCCTGCCCGGTCTGTGGTACCTGGCCCATCTGGAGGGCGGCGATTTTAGGGTGGCCGGCGCGACCATTCCCGGCACCTGCGGCGTGATCATCGGGCACAACGAGCGCATCGCCTGGGGTCAGACCAATACGATGACCGATAATCAGGATCTGTATATCGAACGCTTCCATCCCGAGAACCCCGACCTCTACGAGTGGCGCGGTGAGTGGTGCGAGGTCGAGAGCCTGCGGGAAGAGATTGTGGTCAAGGGCCAGAAAGAGGTCGTGCTCGTTGATGTGCGTCTGACCCATCATGGCCCGATTATTGACGAGATCGCCGGCCCCGAAGGCTCGCCGTTCCGCCGCTCCGAACCGGCCGCGCCGCATCAGGCCCTGGCCCTGCGCTGGACGGCGCTCGATCCGTCGCCGGCGGTGACGCGGGCGGTGCTGCGCCTCAACCGCGCCCGGGATTGGGACGAGTTCCGCGCCGCGCTGGAGGATTGGGACGTGCCGCCGCAGAACTTCGTCTATGCCGACGTGGACGGGCACATCGGCTACGCGGTGGGTGGCCGTCTGCCCGTGCGGGCGAAGGGTGACGGGCAGATGCCGGTGCCTGGCTGGGACGGTGAGCACGAGTGGCAGGGCTTCATTCCCAACCTGTCCCTGCCCGCCGCGCTCGATCCGCCGGGCGGCCTGGTGGTCACGGCGAACAACCGCATCGTCGGCGCCGATCATCCCTATCACGATGCCATTCACGGAGACTGGGCCAACCCCTACCGCGCCGAACGGATCACCGAACTGTTGCAGCGCACGGAGCGGCACGACGTGCGCAGCTTTGCGCAGATCCAGGCCGACCTGCGCTGCCTGCCGGGGTTGCACCTGGCGCGTCTGGTGGCGCGTCTGGACCCCGAGGAGCCCCTGGAACGGGCCGCGCGTGACCTGCTGGCGGCCTGGGACGGCGAATTGACGGCCGAGGCGCCGGCAGGCGCAGTCTATGATGCTATGCGCTACCACCTGCTGCGCGTGGTCTACGCCGAGCTTGGCGAGTTGATCGGCGCCCAGGGCGGGTTGGGGGCCTTCGGCGCGCTGCCTTCGAACACCTATCTGGAACGCGCCCTGCCTGAGGTGCTGGCGCGCGCCGAGGCCGCTACCGACCTGACCCGGCCCGATGCCTGGCTCGGCGGCGAGCGCAGTTGGGGCGCGGTGCTCGGCGAGGCGCTGCGGCTGGCCGTGGTCGAGTTGCGCGAGAAACTCGGTCCTGACCCGGCGAAATGGAGCTACGGCAAAATCCACACCTTAACCCTGCGCCACCCGCTGGGGGGCGTCCCGGCGCTGGCGCCGATCTTCAACCGCGGCCCCTGGCCCACCGGCGGCGACGTGGATACCGTGAACCAGCAGTACGTGCCGCGCCAGACGGCCGCCGGGCCGATCTACAACGCCCCCTCCTACCGGCAAATCTTCGATCCCGGCGACTGGGACGCGGCGCGGGTGATCATCCCCGCCGGGCAGAGCGGCCACCCTATGAGCCGCCACTACGCCGACCTGGCCGGCACGTGGCGCGCGGGCGGCTACTGTCCGCTGCTGTGGAGCCGGGAAGCGGTTGAGCGCCATACGGCCGCCGTGTTGTTCCTCGAACCGCAGTGAGCGTGGGTGCGTGTTCACACGTTTCCTAACGTGAACATAGGCTGCTGGAGCAGGGGTGCGGGGAAACCAGGTTTCCCTACGCCCCCGCTCGCGGGAGGGTGTGGGAGGGCGCAGCCCTCCCAAGAATATGTTCATTGCGGCGTGGTGCGGCGGAGCCGCATGGAGGACTGAGGTGACCATCGTGCGCAGGGTGCAGCCCCCCTCCCAGCCTCCCCCCGCTGGGGGGAGGAGCCGGGTGCCCGCCCCCAGCGGGGGAGGGTCAGGGAGGGGGCCGTCACCGTGCCAGCAGAGCCACGACGCGGGCGGGACGCCCGCGCTCCCGGGCGATGTTCATCGGGCGTTGTGCGCGAATCGCATGGACGGCTAACGTGAACATAGTCCCTCGGAGGAGGGGTGTGGGGCAACCGGGTTACCCCATACCTCAGCGGATGCGGGCCAGAGGCCCGCGCACCCAGGCCCCGCCCC
>DAOTYR010000263.1:0-8270 GCA_034434655.1 Chloroflexaceae bacterium | reverse complement strand
ACGCAGAGTTTGATCCTGGCTCAGGACGAACGCTGGCGGCGTGCCTAATGCATGCAAGTCGAACGCAGGGCGCTTGCGCCGCTGCGTGGCGCACGGCTGAGGAACACGTGGGTATCTGCCCCGGAGTGGGGGATATCGCCGCGAAAGCGGTGGCAATCCCGCATACGCTCGGCAACGAGGAAAGGCGTCAGCCGCTCCGGGATGAGCCTGCGGCCCATCAGGTAGTTGGGGGGGTAATGGCCTCCCAAGCCACTGACGGGTCCCTGGTCTGAGAGGACGACCAGGCAGACTGGGACTGAGAGACGGCCCAGACTCCTACGGGAGGCAGCAGCAAGGAATTTTCCCCAATGGGCGCACGCCTGAGGGAGCAACGCCGCGTGGAGGATGACGGCCTTCGGGTTGTAAACTCCTTTTGGGGGGGAAGAGGTTGACGGTACCCCCCGAATCAGCCCCGGCTAACTCCGTGCCAGCAGCCGCGGTAAGACGGAGGGGGCAAGCGTTGTCCGGAATCACTGGGCGTAAAGCGCGTGTAGGCGGTCGCGTGCGTCGGTGCTGAAAGCGCCCGGCTTAACCGGGCGAGGCGTGCCGATACGATGCGACTGGAGGCAGGCAGAGGGCGGCGGAATTCCGGGTGTAGCGGTGAAATGCGTAGAGCTCCGGAGGAACGCCGGTGGGGGAGCCGGCCGCCTGGGCCTGACCTGACGCTGAGACGCGACAGCGTGGGGAGCAAACCGGATTAGATACCCGGGTAGTCCACGCCGTAAACGCTGCCGGCTCGGTGACTGGGCGCCTGTGAAGGCGCCTGGGCGCCTTAGCTCACGCGGGAAGCCGGCCGCCTGGGGAGTACGAGCGCAAGCTTAAAACTCAAAGGAATTGACGGGGGCCCGCACAAGCAGCGGAGCGTGTGGTTTAATTCGACGCAACGCGAAGCACCTTACCCAGGCTTGACATGCCGCTGCAAGCGTCGGAAACGGCGCTGCCTTCGAGGGTGCGGCACCGGTGCTGCATGGCTGTCGTCAGCTCGTGTCGTGAGATGTTGGGTTAAGTCCCGCAACGAGCGCAACCCGCGTCGGCAGTTACCCGTGTCTGCCGAGACAGCCGCCGTGATGGGCGGAGGAAGGCGCGGATGACGTCAAGTCAGCATGGCCCTGACGCCTGGGGCGACACACACGCTACAATGGCCAGGACAGTGCGTCGCGAGCCGGCAACGGTCAGCAAATCGCCAAACCTGGCCCCAGTGCAGATCGGGGGCTGCAACTCGCCCCCGTGAAGGCGGAGTTGCTAGTAACCGCGTATCAGCCATGGCGCGGTGAATACGTTCCCGGGCCTTGTACACACCGCCCGTCACGTCATGGGAGTGGCCAATGCGTGAAGTCCGTGCGCTAACCCGTTCCGCGAATGGGAGGCAGCGGCCGAGCGCAGGGGTCGCGACTGGGACGAAGTCGTAACAAGGTATCCGTAGCGGAAGCTGCGGATGGATCACCTCCTTTCTAGGGAGCCGGCCCCGTCAGGGGCGGCTATGGCGGGCACGAGCCCCGCGTGACCACACTCGTCTGTGAAGGTGCGCGCATATCCCTTCGGGGTAAGGCGCGGAGGGCTGTGCCCTCCGCGCCTCTTTTGTTCCGCCCGCCCTGGGCGGAACGCGGCGCTGCGGGGAGGCTGTTCCTCCCTTCCCCATGCAACCGGGTGGGCGGGGGTTGCCCCGCCCACCCGGTTGTGCGCAGCGCGCGCGTCATCCCCGCGCTTCCGGCAAGCTACGACTGCATCTGCTGCTGGAGCATGCGGTTGGCAGCCGTCACCAGCGCCTCCACCCGCTCGACCTCGACGCCTTCGAGCCTGAGCATGCGGTTGTACAACTGGATGGCCTGAGCGTACTCCTGCCGGCGCATCAGCATGTCGCCGAGCATGTAGTAGGCATCAAGGTCCTTCTGGTCGAGGCCGATGATCTGGTGCAGCTCGGCGATGGCGTTCTCGTAGTCGCGCTGCTGGGCAAAGATGCGCGCGATCTGTTTTTTCTCGCGGATGGCCTCATCCCGGCGCGAGGCCAGGGTGTACATCAGGGCGAGCCACTGGCGCGCATCCACGTCGTTGGGGGCGATCTGCACGATGCGGTCGTACATCTGGCGGGCCTTCTCGTGGTCGCTGAGCATCCAGTAGACGTGCGCGGCCTCCTGGAGCGAGGCAACCGCGTCTTTGAGTTGCCCGGCTTTGCGTTGCAGTTCGGCGGTGCGAGCCAGACCCTCCAGCCCCTTCTCGAGGTAGCCACGGCGCAACTGCATGCGGGCCAGGCGGCTGCTCACCGGAATGTGATTGGGCGCGAGCTTCAGAGCGTACTCGAGGATCTCGATGGCCCGGTCGAGTTGCTGGCGCTGCTCGTAGTGGGTCGCCAGGTCGTCGAGCTGGGCCAGGGCCTCGGCGAGCTTGCCCTGGCGGAAGTAAATATCGGCGAGCTTGGTATAAATCGCCCGATCGTAGGGCAGCAGGCGCTTTGCCTCGAGCAAGGCCCGTTCGGCGCCCGCCAGATCGTCGCTGGCGGCATAGGCTTCGGCCATGCGCCGCACCAGGTCGCCCCGGCTCAAGGGTGTGGCGAAGGGGTGCTTCGAGATGACGGCGGGCGCGCCCGGTCCCGCCGCGGCCTGGGCCCGGCGCAGATGCTCCAGGGCCTCTTCGGCCTGGCCCAGGGCGATACAACTATCAGCGGCAGCCTGATGCGCCAGCACCGGCGCGAGGAGCGGATCGACCGCGTCGGCGAGCAGAGCGATGGCCTGCTCCAACTCCAGCAGGGCCGAAGTGTGCTGCCCGGCATGCTGCTGGATAAGCGCCAGCAGGTAGTGCAGGATCGGCGCATCCGCCAGGAGCAACGCGCCGCGATACTCGGCCTGCACCGGGTTAAACTCCTGCGGCTGCCGCTTGAGCAGATCCAGCACCGTGGCGAACGAGTCCCACACGGCCTCCGGCTGGTCGCCCATCAGGGCCAGAGTGAGGTTCAACCGCGCCACGGCCACCGGATCGTCGGGCCGGCCAAGTTCGAGGGCCTTGCGGAACTCCGTCAGCGCGGCCTCGTAGCGTTCGAGTTTGAGCAGGGTGAGGCCGTACTGGGTATGCACGTGGGCATCGCGCGGGGCGAGCTGGATAAGGCGGCGGTACTCCTCCAGGGCCTTATTGGTCTGCCCCAGACGCACGTAGGTGTTGGCCAGGAGGATCGATTGCGCCACTGCTTCGTCGATCCGCCCCGCGCTGCGGAGCAACTCGGCCAGGCGGGCACGGGCATTGATCGTGTCGGGCGAGAGTTCGATGAAGCGGAAGTAGACGTCAATGGCTTTTTCAGGCTCGCCGCGCACGCGGAAGGTGTCAATCAACAACTGGTACTTGGCCAGGGCTTCTGCGGGCCGCCCCTCGCGCTCGTAGACCTCGCCCATGCGCAGATGAATGGGCAGGTAGTCGATGTCGAGGCGGATGACCTCCATGCAGGCGTCCAGGGCGGCATCGAGCAGTCCCTGGTCAAGGTACTTGCCGCTGAGTTCGACCCAGCCTTTCACCTCTTCGGGCAGGCCGGTTGTGTCAAGGGGAGTAGCCGGGGCAAAACTCGGCGCGACCTCGGGCAGGCTCTCCAGCAACAACAGCGGTTCGGGCCGGGGTTCGGGGCCGGGAGCGGCCAATTCGTCGGTGGTCGCGGGACGATGATCGCGGAGGAAGTCGGTAATCGGGCGGATCTTGCCCCAACTCTCCGCCATGGGTGGCTCCTCGGCCGGGGGCCCTTCGGGTTCCGCCGGTGGGGCCAGCACGCCGGTGCCCATTTCACGGAGCTTGGCGAACATGTTGCGATCGGCCAGATCCTTGGAGCGCTGCTTGAACTCCACGGCCCGCTCACGGCCCCAGCGCTTGCTCTCCAGGAAACCGGCCAGGGCGCCGTAGAGGGCCGCGGCGCGGGCGATGTCGCCGATCTGCTCGAACGTTGTCGCAGCGTACTCGTACATCTGGATGAGATCCTCGGCCTCGGCCTTGCCGATCGACTCGAGATCCACCAGCGCGATGGTTTGCTCGAACTCCTGAGCAGCCTGCGGCAACTGGCCAAGTTCACGGTAACTCAGGCCCAGGGCGAAGTGCGCCGACAGGGCGTACTCGGCATCGGCGGCGGCCCGCGCCAGCACCCCCACGGCGGCACGGTGGTCGCCGCGCTCCTGGTAGATCAAGCCCAGCGAGTAGAGCACATCGGCCCGTTGCAACCCGGCTTCCAGCGCCTGTTCGTAGAGGGCGGCGGCGCCATCAATGTCGCCCGCCTCCTGGGCCTTCTGCCCCTGCTCGACCAGCTTCTCCACCTGGAACTGCTGCGAGCGCAATGCGCCGGTTACCCCGAGAGGGCCAGAACGGGCCTCGGGGGCCGACGGAGCAGCAGGAGCGCGGGCGCTTTCCAGGCCGGCCTCACGGGCCATCGCGTCGCGCAGGGTGACGATCAGATCCTTGGCCTCCCGGCTGGTAGGGTCGAGGCGCAGGGCAGCCTCGGCGGAGGCGGCGGCCTGGTCGAGATGATGGTCGGCGAAACTCTGCTGCGCCAGGGTCAGATGCTCGCGCGCCGCTTCAGCGCGCGCCTGCATCTCTTCGTAGAGCCGCGCCAGGCGCAGGCGCTGCTCGCGATCCTCCGGGCGCAGTTTGAGCAATTCGCGCAGCGCCTCCACCGCCTGGGCGGGCCGGCGCTGGGCCAGGTGCAGATCGGCCAGGCCGCGGAAGCTCTCGACCGCCGCCGCGATGTTGCCCTGGTGCTGGTGCACCTGGGCGATGTAACTCAGAAAGAAGGGGTTCTGCCGGTCCGCGGCGCGCAATTCCTCGAACAGTTGCAGCGCGCGCTCGAGCTTGCCGGTATGAAAGAGGGCCACGGCCGCCGCCGTGCGCGCGTCGGCGTCCTGGGGAAACTCCTGCAAGGCGCGGACCGCGGCGCGCAGCGCCTCGTCCCACTGGCCCTGACGCGCCGCCTCACGGCTCTGCTCCATCGCCCGGTCGAAGATTGCGCGGTTTCCTGCCATGGCTCTGTTCTTTGCGCGTAGAATGCGATGCTCGAAAGTGGGTTTCCCCGTTCCTCTCTACCGGGGGGTCAGGCCCCCTCCAGACCGGTTGGACGGTGGGGAACCCGGGGTTCCCCACGCCCCCGCTCAGGCGAACGCGACGCTCGCCAGGGGCAAGCGGGGTTTCCCCTTCCCCTCTGCCAGGGGTCAGGCCTCCTTCAGACCGGTTGGACGGTGGGGAACCCGGGGTTCCCCACGCCCCCGCTCAGGCGAACGCGACGCTCGCCAGAGACAAGCGGGGTTCCCCGTTCCTCCCTACCGGGGTGGGGGAAGCCGGGCTGCCCCATGCCCCTGCTACACCCCCAACAACGAAAGAATCAACGCCTTCTGCACATGCAGACGGTTCTCGGCCTGCTCGAAGACCAGCGACTGCGGGCCATCGATCACCTCGGCGGTGACCTCTTCGCCGCGATGGGCGGGGAGGCAGTGCATAAACACGGCCCGGGGGGCGGCCAGGGCCATCAGGGCCGGGTTCACCTGGTAGGGCGCGAAGATCGGGCGGCGGCGGGCGGTTTCATGCTCCTGGCCCATCGAGGTCCAGACATCGGTATACACCGCGTCGGCGCCGCCAACGGCCTCGCTCGGGGCGGCGCTGATGGCGATGCGGGCGCCGCTGGCGCGGGCAAGGCCCTCGGCGCGTTCGAGGATCTCCGGGTCGGGCCGGTAATCGGGGGGACAGGCCACGGCCAGATCCAGGCCGAGGGTCGCCCCCAGCAGCAACAACGAATGGCAGACATTGTTGCCATCGCCCACATAGGCCAGGCGCAGACCCTGCAGCGCGCCGAAATGTTCGTGGAGGGTGAGCATATCGGCGAGGGCCTGGCAGGGATGCTCGCGATCCGAGAGGGCATTGATCACCGGGACCGAGGCGTAGCGCGCCAGGGTCTCGACCGTGGCGTGCTTGAAGACGCGCGCGGCGATGGCCTGCACCCAGCGGCTGAGATTTCGCGCCACATCGGGCACGCTCTCGCGCCCGCCCATATCAATGTCGTTCGCCGAGAGGTACGAGCCGTGGCCGCCAAGCTGGGTCATGCCCGCCTCGAAGGCCACGCGGGTGCGCAACGACGGCTTTTCAAAGACGAGGGCGAGGGTCTTCCCCTGGAGGGGCAACCCGGCGTGGGCTCCGCCGCCATTGGCGCGAAACTCAGCCTTGAGCCGGGCGGCGCGATCCAGCAGGGTCTCGGCCTCGGAGCGGCTCAGATCGCCCGCCGATAGATAGTGCTGTAGCATGACTCTCGCTCCCCATCACCGCGGCGCTCGAGCCGCACCGTGCATGCAAGAACCTATGATACCAGAGGATCATTACGAGCATCGGGAGGTCGTGTGACGAAAGGTGTTGCGCGCTCCTTCCGCTCACACCGCGCGACAGGGTGCCGCAGTCCGGCATGCCCGGAAGCCGCTCGGCCTGCCCCGCCCCTTCCCTGACCCTCCCCCGCTGGAGGAGGGCGTCCGGCTCCTCCCCCCAGCGGGGGGAGCTGGGAGGGGGGCAGGTAACCGTTCACGCCTGGGGTAACCCTCGCGCCTGGAAGTGCGGGCGTCCCGCCCTCATCGCGTCTACGCGGGCAAGCGGTCCGCGCTCCCGGGAGAAATGCGAACCCACACCTTCCCTGGCGCCACATGCCAACCAGGACGCCGGGCGCGGCGATCAGGCATTGCCATCACGGCGACCCATGCGCTGTAGATGGTGGGCCTTTTTCTGTTCAAAGCGCTGCGCGGTAGGCGTGCGCCGGTAATCATCGGCGTCAATAATGATGATCTCGTCGCACAGGTCACGATCGGTCATACGGGAGAGAATGCGCGGCTCGATATCTCTGGGTTCGCGATTGCTGGTAATCACCGTGGGCAGGCGGTAGTTGTAGCGGTGATTGAAGATCTGGAAGAGCTTCTCGCGGGCCCAGGGGGTAGCGTTCTCGGTGCCCAGGTCATCGAGGATCAGCACCCCGGCGCTGCGCACCTGTTCAAAGCGCTCATCGTAGCCGACTTCGCTATGGGGGCCAAAGGTGGAGCGCAGGTGATCGAGCAGGTCGGGCACAACCGTAAACAGCACCTCGTTATGATTGGCGAGCAGGCGGTTGGCGATGGCGGCAGCCAGATGGGTCTTGCCGCAGCCATAGCCGCCGAAGAGGATCAACCAGCCCATGGGATGCTCGGCGAACTTCAGCGCCCGGGCGTAGGCCCGCGCCACCCCGCGCACCCCGGCGTCGAAATTCTCGAAGGTCTTATTGAGAAACGGCCCGAGGTTGCTCATGGCCCGCAGCATCTCGCCGCGCTGCCGGAGGCGTTCGGCGGTGCGACAGCTACAGGGCCAGAGCCGGCCAAAATCGGGATGGCCGTAGGGCACATCGGCCACCAGATACCCGGCGCCCTTGCAGCGTGGGCAGGGCGCATCAGAGATCGGTGTCGTCGCTGCCGCGTCGGAAGAGATCTCCGAAGGCGCCGCCGGTGTATTTTTCCACATCGATAGGTCGTTCGGCGCGATGCGTCGCATCCTGTCGTCCATGGACCGCCCACCTCTCAAGGACCTTGCGAATATAGCGCCAGGAACGGGCATTGGAGCGCACGGCCTCGCGCATGGCCTCTTCGATCCATTCGCGGGGGTAGCGTTCTTCGGCCTCGCGCAGTTCATCAATCAGCATCGGGGTGACCAGGCCGATGTTCTGCTCGTACAGGCCGAGGAGCGAGGGCCGCTGCGGCGAGGCCTCGGCGGCCGGGGCCAGCGCAACCTGGGCCTGGGCCAGGCGTTCGACCCATGCCCGGTTGGCGGCGGTATGCACCAGGTACCAGTTGCCCACGCGCCCATCGGCGGGCAGGGCCACATGCAGGAGGGTGCCCCGCCGGACGGCCGCCTGCAACCCCTCGGCCAGCAGATCTTCAAACGGGCGTAGCTTCGAGACCGAGCGCAACGAGCGCCGCAGGGTGCGATCGGCCAGCAACTCCTCCCAGCTCAGACGACGGGGGGTGGCCCGCTGCCGGCTCAGGCGGTAAAAGATATGCAGGGTCACCTTGAGCTCGCTGGGGAGGGTGATCGCGGGAAGCACCTCGCTGAACAACTCCGGCGGCAGGCCCACAAGCGTATCGGTTGAGAAGCCGCTGAACCCCATGGGCCTCCTCCGCGCCCGTCCATTCCTGCTCGCTATGTTACCACATCCTTGCGGCAAAAGCAGCCCGTGCCAGATCGGTCACCGGGCGCGCGCAACATCCGCCTCGCGC
>DAOTYR010000262.1:0-2378 GCA_034434655.1 Chloroflexaceae bacterium | reverse complement strand
CACCCCACCCCCCACCCCGTCACACATGCGCCACCTCCACGCGGCCGTGCCCAAACACACAGGCCTTCCCCACGTGGAGCGCGCTGGCGGCGAGCAGGGCCGCGCGCACGTCGAGGGGCGCGTCGCGCAGCGTCGCGCTGCCGATGAGGCCGCCGAGCTTCATGGCCCGCGGCCGGCCCCCGCGGGTGCTGGTGCGCTCCCAGTCGGCCCAGCGCACCTCGGCCCGCTCGACGCGCACCGCGCCCGCCGCCGCGACCAGGGGACGGTAGTCGGCGTTCCACGGGCCTGGCCCGTGAAAGACCGCCAGCGCGGCGATGCGCCAGCAGATGGCCTGCACGATCGCCGCCAGGTCCAGGCGCTCGATGAAGGCGCCGCGGGCCTTGACCCGCAGCGGCGTGGGCAACTCCAGCCGCAGGTCGGCGGCCAGGGTGGCGGCATGGATGGGCAGCTCGGCCAGGTTGAGCAGCGGCAGATCCGCCGCCTCGCGCGCCTGCCCGTCCTGGTAGATCGGCGTGCCTACAGGCTGAAAAGGCTCCAGGACCTCCACCCGCTCCAGGCGCGCCGGCGTCCGCGCGCGGCCCAGGCCAGCCTCGCCTGACCCCTTGAACCCAACCAGAAAGTAGGGCAGAAAGTCAATACCCCTTCCGATCAGAATCAGCCCGAACTCGAGGGCGTCACCGGCGGCGTAGTGGCGCTTGTGGTCCAGCGGCGGCTCGATCACGAAGGGCCGCGGCACGTCTTGCAGGTCGTGCAGGTGTGCCACCCCCTCGGGATGCGGCGTCTCGAAGACCCAGCGGTAGGGGCAGAGCATGGTCGCCGCGCAACGCTCGGCGTGGCCCCAGCAGGCCGGGAGGCAGGCGGCGCGCTGGAAGGCGTAGCCGAAGCCGCCGCGCAGTAGCGCGCCCTTGAAGGGCGGCAGGGTCGTCGCCTCGAGCAACCGGTAGGTGACCCGCGCCCGTAATACCGAAAGCGGTGGAAACGCCAGCGGACCCTCACCTGCCATCGCCGGTCCTTTCTGTTGCTGCGCGGTGTCCAGAGGGCCAGAGCCAATGCTGCTTTCTACGTAGACGCGACGAGGGTGGGATACCCGTGCTCCCAGGCGCGTGTATGTTCCCAGGTGTGAACACGTACCAACAGGGTGTGGAGGCAGCGACACGGCCCCGCTCGCCACACACCTCCACGCCTCCACACCTCCACACCTCCACACCGCGATCTACTGCCGCGCCAGGCTCACAATTGCCGGGGTCTGGTCGAACATCCAGAAGGCCAGCGGCAGCCCCAGGCCGAAGGTGACGCCGATCAGGCTCCAGGCGGTGAACAGCCACAGGCCGCTCAACCACCAGCCCACCAGCACGAAGTACAGCGCCCGCACCCAGAAGGGCCGCTGCTCGATCTGCCCCTGACCGATCAGCACCACCCCGCCCTGGTTGACCACCCGCATCTGGGTGCGGATGGGCTTGAGGGTCATGACCTGGGGCAGGCGGTTGAGCATCAGCAGGCCCAGGGGCAGGCCGATGACGCTGACGAGCAAGGCCCAGGCCACCCCGGTCCAGATCGCGCCGAGCCAGAGGCCGATGAACAGGAAGTACAGCGCGCGCACCAGGCAGCCCGGTCCGGCGACGGTCGGGGCCATGACCACGACCGGGCTGGGGGCTGCCGCCTGCACGTTGACGTTGATGGTCTGGTTGAACGGTGATGCCGGGAGCGCAACCGCCTGGGTCGGGCTGATCTCCGGGTTGCCGCGCGTGACCGGGGCCGCCACGGGCTGGGGAACCGGCGGCTGCGGCGCGGCTGGCGCCGCTGTGGGGCCGAGGGGCGCGGTAGCGACGCCGACGGCGGGGGTGAGGGCGGCGCCGCAGCCGGTGCAGAAGCGGGCGTCGGTAGGGTTGGGCGTGTCGCATGTGGTGCAGCGCATGGTCGTTGGCTCCTTCGGTAACAGCTCGATGGTGCGCCGTTCGTCCGCAGTGTAGCAGATGCACCCGGCGCAAATGCGCACGGATGCGAGGAGATCGGGTTTGTCTATGCCCCGCGATCATGCGGGTTTGCCGCGCACGTATTCGCATTGCGCCTGCGAGCGCGGGCAGCTTGCCCGCGGAGACGCGACGAGGGCGGGACGCCCGCGCTCGCAGGCGCGTGGGGTACCCCGGGTGTGAACAGGTACGTTTGCCGCACAGAAGAGCCTAGGATTCCTGGGCGGACCGCGCCCGCTCGGACCTTCCCGTGGTGAGAGCGTAACGCGCCTTTGCTATACTACTCGTAGGGTGATACCATCCTGTATCTGAACGCATCAGCGGGGGTATGGAGAACCCTGGTTTCTCAGGGTGTAGCAATCCGATGATCGAAGCGCAGCACCTCTCCAAACGGTTCGGCAATTTCGA
>DAOTYR010000261.1:0-13656 GCA_034434655.1 Chloroflexaceae bacterium | reverse complement strand
GAAGAATATTCGCCGCGTCGTGGTGGTGCGCGATGGCGTGCCGGTGGGGATCATCAGCGAGACGGATATTTTCCGCTATGTCGAGGAGCGCGACGTGGTGGAGGAGGCCGCCCACGGCGTCCAGGGAAGGTGAGGGCTGCGCCCTCATGCAGGGGCATGGGGAAACCGGGTTTCCCCACGTCCCCACCCGGTGGGAGGGTCTGGGAGGGCTACGCCCTCACGCAGGGGCATGGGGAAACCGGGTTTCCCCACGTCCCCGCCCCGCAGGGGCATGGGGAAACCCGGTTTCCCCATGCCCCCACGCCCCGGCAAGGTGAAGGCGCAGCCCGTGCGCAGGGGGATGGGGAAACCCGGTTTCCCCATACTCCTCCACCTGGTGGGAGGGTTTGGAAGGGCTACGCCCTCAAGCGGGGGGATGGGGGAACCTGGTTCCCCCTTAGTCACGTGAGACGGTCATGCGCATGGCGCACCATGCCCAATGACCATGACCTGGGAGCGCGGGCGGCCCGCCCGCGCCACGACTCCGCAGGCACGGTGACCGCCCCTTCCCTGACCATCCCCCGCTGGAGGCGGGAACCCGGCGCCTCCCCCCAGCGGGGGGAGGCTGGGAGGGGGGCTGAACGCGGCGAACGATGGTCACCTCAGCCGTGCATGCGGTTACGCCGCACATGAATTAGGATAGCATGGGTTGTTCCTGGGAGGGCGCAGCCTTCCCAAACCCTCCCACCGGGCGGGGCGTGGGGACACCCGGTTTCCCCACGCCCCGCTCCGAGAGCTTATGTTCACGTTGGACCCTTCTCAACCAATCAGCAAGCGTTCTGCGCCTGCTGCGACGCGAAACACCGCCTCAAACCGCTCGGCGGTCCGTTCCCAGGTCAACTCGCGCTCGACGCGGGCCCGCGCCGCGGCGCCCAGCCGGCGCGCCAGTTCCGGGTCGGCCAGCAGTCGCGCGATCGCCGCGGCCAGGGCCGCCGGGTCGCGCTCCGGCACCACCAGCCCGTGGACGCCGTCTTCGACTACATCGGGGACGCCGGCCACCCGCGAGGCGACGATTGCCCGGCCGGCGCCCATAGCCTCCAGCAGCACATTCGGCAATCCGTCCGCGCCCTCGCGCACGATGGGCAGCGCAACCACGTCGGCGGCGGCGACATAGGCCGCGGCGCGCTCCCGTTCCAGCCGCCCGATGAACCGCGCGCTGCTCCCCAGGCCCAGGGCCGCGGCTTGCCGTTCCAGGCGCTCGCGCTGATCGCCGTAGCCGGCGATCACCAGCGTGGCCTCGGGCACGGCGCGCAGGACGGCCGGCCAGGCGTCGAGCAGCACGTTGAAGCCCTTCTTCGCCACCAGGCGCCCCAGGCCGAGCACCAGGGGCGCCTCCGACCCCAGGCCGAGTTCGGCCCGCGCGGCGGCCCGCAGCGCCGGGTCGGGGCGAAACTGCCGCGTATTGACACCGTAGGGGATCACGTGGCTGCGGCCCGGCGCCGCGCCGAGGCGCACGCCGCGGGCGCGCAGGTCGCCGCTGCAGGCCGTGACCGCCGTGGCGGCGCGGAAGGCCCCCGCAGCCGCGAGGGCGAGCGACCAGTGGCGTTCGGCCAGGTAGATGTCGCTGCCGTGCAGGCTCACCACCAGCGGCATTCCCAGACTGGCCAGGGCCGCCGGCGGGCCGTTGGGCAGCACCCAGTGGGCCTGGACCAGATCGTAGGGCCGGCCCGCCGCCCGCGCCGCTCGCAGTTCGCTCAGCACGGCCCCCAGCGAGGCGCTCACCGCGAATGGCGCCACGAGGAGCGTGCGGCGTTTGATCTGCGTGTCGCTGAGCAGCGACTGGGCGTAGCCCCAGATGTTCAGCGCCCGATGCGGCGCATAGTGGAAGCAGCGCAGACGCACCCCGCGCACCTCGGCGCCGCGGCGCAGCTCAGGATGGTGCGGCAACAGCAGGGTCACCCCGTGCCCGCGCGCCGCGACCCCTGCGGCGATTTCCTCGATAAAGGGCGCCGTCGTCTCACCGGGCCACTTGGGAAACGACGAAGCCAGCATCAAAATGCGCATACCTCAGACGACCCGCAGCGCGCCTACTGCTCCGGGATGCGGTAAATAAAGGCGCGAAAATCCGGCGTTGGGCTGGCGTACACCAACTCAAAGCCTTCGACCACATCGCCCACCTGATTGTCGTGATCCATCAACGGGGCCAGCAACCGCCCGGCGTCGCCCTTGACCCGCTGCTGGTTCTCCAGCACCAGGTACTTCGCCCCGTAGTACCGGGCGATCCAGAGCAACATCTCTCGGTCAGCCGTGTTGGGAATCATCACCGCCGGGCGGCGGGTGTGCCAGTTCAACTGCCAGGGCACGCGGGTCATCACCGCCGTTCCCTCCGGGGTGCGCGCCTCCAGCCAGGCATAGGCCGCCAGATCCGGCGCCCAGACCTGCGGCTCGTGGCGCACTTTGTTGGCGATGTCGGGCCGCGAAAAGCCCACCACCCCGCTCACGATCGCTGCCACCAGGATCAGGCCCAGCGGCGCCCAGCGCCGGTCGCCAAGCGAAGCCAGTTTGTCGTACCCGGCCCACAGCGCCCAGGCCCCGAACAGGGCCATCCACGGGATGAGCATCACCCAGTAGCGGTGCTCATCGGTGCGCCAGTAGGTGAGCAGAAACACCGTGTATGGCGTGAAGGCGCTCACCAGCAGGCCCAGCAACCGCGGACGGAAGCGCAGCGCCCCGATCGCGCCGATCAACGCCAGCCAGGCCCCCAGGTCCGAGGCCAGGTTCTTGCGCTCGTTGTCGCTGAACAGCCAGCCCGCGCCAGCGGGAAGACCATGCCACACCGGCATGACATAATCGCGTAACTCCTCGACCTGTGTCGCCAGTTTGGCCAGGGTTTTGTCGAAGCCCCAGCGCAGGATCCAGCTCCGATCGGGCAGTCCTGGCCCCCCGAGTTCCGGAGTGAACACCCGGTAGATCTCCTCCCACGCATCGCCGCTCGAGCCCAGGTAGCCCAGGACCCAGGCATCGTAGCGTTCCGTCGAATACACCGGCTGGCCAAACAGGCGCATGTTGCGCGCCAGATATGGCGAGAGCACCAGGAGCGCCAGCGCGCTCCAGAGGACCACCGGCCCCAGCAGGCGCGCCGCGCCCGCCGGGTGCCACGCCTGCCGCAGCGCCGCCCGCTTCCCTGGCCAGCGTTGCCCCAGGAACCACAGCCCCATCCCCAGGGCGATCATTGCCCCCGAGGGCTTCTGGAGCATCATCAGCCCCGTCAGGATTCCCGAGAGCGCCAGCCAGCGCCACCTCCCCCGCGCTGCTGCCTGTGGACCCGAACCCCCCTGGCCGGGCGGTCGGGCCGGGCGCGCGGTCGAGAAGTCTTCAGGTGGGGACCCCGCGCCCGGCGAAGGCGTCTGGCTGCGGTACAGGGCGTATAGCGCCCCCAGGCTGAACACGACAAAGGCCAGGTCGCTGGTGGCGTAAATGGTCAGGCGGAAGAACAGGTAATTGGTCAGCACGAACACCGCCGCCACCAGCCCGACCCGCCGGTCCCAGAACCAGGCGCCGATGTGGTAGACCAGCGCCAGCAAGATGGCGTCGAAGACCAGGTTGGGGATCTTCGCCGCCCAACTGCTCGGCCCGAAGACGAGAAAGAAGGGCGCGATCCAGAGCGGCTGCAGCAGCGGCCAGGTCTCCTGCGGGCGCGTCAGGCCATCGTTGAGCCGGTAGAACTGCGTCACGTAGTCTACCACCCAGCCCCGCCCGGCGACCAGGTTGCGAGCCACCACAGCGTTATCGGAGTAGTCGGCGTGGCCGACATAGGGCATCCGGCTCACCACCAGCGCGGCATAGCCGATCCAGATCGCCCCGAACAGGCTCAGCAGCAGCAGCGCCCCCCGCCGCGAGCCGATGGCCGCCACCACGCGCTCGGCGAGGCGCGGCAACCCCTCGCGCCCCAGCACGATCACTAGCAGCAGCAGGCCACTGCCCAGCAGGGCGTACAGCAGCGAGTCGGGAAAGATCTGCCAGAAGAGCGGGCGCCCGAAGGCGCCCATCCAGGCGAAGAGTTGAGCCAGGGTGTGTACGAGCAGCGCCAGGGCCGCGGCGACCAGGCCGTACCCCAGGGCGCGTCCGTGGGCGTAGCGGCGCACCAGCGCGCGGGCGTGGGCCAGGATCGGCCCCTGCCAGGCTACCAGCAACATGGCCGTCAGCGCAACCAGGGCCACGCTCAGGGCCGCCCCCATCCAGATCCGCGCGTAGGCCAGACCCACCCCGGCCAGGCCGATCCCCAGAATCGTCAGCGTATAGATCGCCGCCGGCCTGACCAGCAAGCGCGTCAGGATCAGGTAGAGCAACCCGCCCCCGGCGGCCAGCAAGGCGACGGCGCGCCAGGCCGGCGGGTACACCGCGGTCAGATGCTCGGCGGCCCGCACCCGCACCTCGGCCAGCCGCACCCCCTTTGGGCGGGGATCGACGCCATAGCGCACCGTATCGGTGAAGGTGTGCGAACTCGCCAGCGTTACGCTCAGATCGCTGCCCCGCCGCGCCGGGGCCGGAACCCGGAAGCGATAGGTCTCCCACGTCGGCGTTGGCTCGAAGCGGCCAATGGCTATCCCATCGGCGCTCACGGTGACTACGGGCTGCGTCACTGGCGCGCCGACAACATCCGCGGGCCAGCCCTGCACGGTAAGGGCCAGTTCCAGATCGGCGCCCGCGCCGATATTGGGCAGCGTGATCCGGGCGTACTGGCGCGTCCAGCGGCTACGCAGCGTAGGCGAGTCAGGCGTCAGATCATCGGCGAAAAACTCGCCCTGGACCGCGGCGCCCGCATCGAGGCCCGAGGTAGCATCGAGGAACAGACGATCGCCGATCCAGCCGATCCGCACCTGACCTGCGGGCGGCGCCTGGTAGGCCATCGCTCCCACTGCGATGCTCAGCGCCAGCACCAGCGCCAGCGACAGGCCCCATCCCCCCAGCCAGCGCGCAAGCGGGGTCGGCGCGGCCCTGCCTGGCAACGCCTCCGGTTGTAGATCGGCGAAACCCATGCGCGTCTTCCAGAAAAACGGACAGCCCCAACCGCTCGCGCCGGGGAACCAGGCGCATCTGAGGCATTATACAGCCAATCCCTCACCTCGCTAATGAGCCAGGTGTGATGGGAGGATGGCGCCCGTTCTCGAGCCGGGGCGCGGAGAAACCCGGTGTGGCCATAGTTCATCGCCGAGCCATGCTACAATGCCTGCCATGATCTGGACTATCTCCGATCTCCATCTCGCGCATGCCCTGCCGAAGCCGATGGATATCTTCGGCGCGCACTGGAAGGACCACCCGGCGCGCATCGCCGCGAACTGGCGCGCCCGTGTCGCCCCCGAGGATCACGTGCTGGTCGCCGGTGACATTTCCTGGGCCATGAAGTTCCCCGATGCCCTGGCCGATCTGCGCTGGCTTGACGCGCTGCCCGGGCGCAAGGTCCTCATTCGCGGCAACCACGACTACTGGTGCCCGCGTAACGTCAAATCCCTCCGCCCCCGCCTGCCCCCCAGCCTGACCCTCCTGGGCGCCGATGCTTGCGATCTCGGCGAGGCGGTGGTTTGCGGCACCCGCGGCTGGATCACGCCCGAAACCCCCGGCTACGCCCCCGCCACCGATGACCGGATCTACCAGCGCGAGCTGGGCATGCTGGAGCGCGCCCTGGCCCACGCCACTACCCTTGCTGCCCAGACCAGACCGATCATCGTGATGATCCACTATCCGCCCTTTGTGAACCGGCAGCCTACCGCCTTTGCCCAACGCATCAATGCCACCGTCGGCGTGCGCGCCTGCGTCTATGGGCACCTCCACCGCCGCCAGGATCACGAAAACGCCGTCAACGGTCGCGTTGACGGCGTCTACTACCAGCTCACCTCCGCCGACTTCCTCGATTTTGGCCCCGTCGCCGTGCGCGGGCTGGACTAGCGCCCTCCCGGCTCCTCCCGCCGGGCGGCGCGCCCGGAAGGGCGCGCCCCTCCCGCGTCACGGTAGCGCGCTGCCGGCGCGCCCGGGCCTACGGCACAGTGAACCGCACGATCTCCTGCTCCTCGCCCACCCGACTGATCGAGTTGCTGTAACTGCGCACCGAGCCGCGGAACAGGAAGCGCACCGAATAACTCGTCGCTGCCCCGCTGTAGAGCTTCACCGTCAGCCGGTAGTCCCCTCTTGGGATGGGCGAGCCAACGCTGTAGATATTTTCGGTGGCATTGCCCAGCTCGTGCAACCAGTCGCGATCCAGTTGGAAGTTGCCCTGCGGCCCTCTGTTGGCGTAGTAAATATGCAGGTTGTTAGGTCCGTACAGGTGCAGGTCCAGGTCCGTGGTGCGCGAACTGATATTGACCCAGGAGAGGGTCGCCTGCAACTCGCCGGTGCCCACCGGGCGCGTCGGCGCCGGCCTCGGACAGGTCGCCGACTCCTGCCACGTCCCGCCGGGATCCAGCACGATCGGGCGGGTGCCGATCCACGGCGCTGTGTAAGATGGTATGTTCCGGTACATCGGCCGATCGACGGTGGCCCGCGCCGGCAAGGAGTAGGTCCATCGCCGCAACGGTAGTGCGCTGGGAATGACCATTGGCGTTTCCCAGGCCTCGACACAGAACTGGTAATTCCCCCGCGGCAGCGGGAAGACGCAGTAATCGCTGCTGGATGAGTAGAATGGCGGGTCACTATCATCACGATCAACCCTATGGTAGCAGCGCGAGCCGGTGCCGGTCGCGGTTGATCCGGTTGCCATCACAATGCACCGTAAGGCCCCGCCTGCCTGGGTGCAACTCGAGTTGAAGATAACCGGCGAAGTGCCCGTGGCAGTGGATTGGATGATCGTGAAGTTGTAACGGCATTCGCCAGAGCCGGACGGACAACTGGTTCGGTTCCACCGGACGCCGCCTGAGATCCACGCCAATGGCACAGATTGGGCCGGGGTCACCACCGCCAGGTTATCCGCGTCCGCGCCGGTATCCTTCAGCGGGTCGCCATCGTCTGGCGCCGGGACGCCCGCGTCCTTCTCGGCATCCTTCACTGCTTCGCCATCCGCCGCCCCCGGGTCGCTCTCACTGCTCGATGGCGCAGACTCGGCAGGCGCGTCAATCACCGGAGACTCCGGGATCGCTGCGCTATCGCTCACCGCAGCGTCATCCGCGGCGCCGGACGTGGCGGGTGGGGCCAGGACAACCACCGCGAACCCCAGGTCATACGCGGCAAAGCTCACCGCATTGTCCTGAAGGATCAGCGGGTGCTGGACCCATGCGCCTGTGTCTGGCGCATAGCGCAGCAGCCTGAGGCGCGTCAGGTCAACCCCCGCCGGAACCTGAATAGGAATGGTGAGGTGGATGGGACTGGCGAAGGTAAACCCCTCAGGCCCAAATTTGACCACGGGGCTTACCGGCTGCGCCCCTGCCGGCAGGGGCGCCGGTGGCGCGATCCCTGTTTCGATTGAGAAGGTCGTCACGCTATCGGCGTTATTCTGCTGCCGCGGCACGCTGCCTTGCGGCACCAGAATCCCTGCTCCCGACGGCGTGCTGATAAGGTTGCTCTGCGAAGAGGTGGTCGTTCCGGTCTGCGCCTCCGCTTCCCGCGTGATGAGTGGTAGGAATACCCTCCTTTGCTGCTGGCTTAACTCCTGCCCGTAGACAACCTTTGCGACGTCTCTGGTCGCGCCGAATGGCGCCGAGGGAAGGGCGCTCATCCCCAGAGCCACAACCACAAGAATCGCTGTCCACACCAACACCTGTGCCTGGGTCCGTTCCGCCGATGCATGGTAGCCTCCTTTTTACGAGCCAGTTTCAAGGTGTCCGACGTCGGTTGGATCTTGGACGAGTCGCGCGCAAGGATGTGGCTTCAGGAGGATTGGTGCTGTGTGCTGTGAATGGCTTCGCTACTTCCAGGTCGGAGTGCTTCTGGGCGCCTCAGGAGGACATCTCCCGTGAACATGGGTCGTTCACGGAAGGGTTTGGAAGGGCGCTGCCCTTCCAGGAAGAACCTTTCCTGGAGCAGGGGGATGGGGAAACCTGGTTTCCCCATCCCTCACCCGGTGGGAGGGTTTGGGAGGGCTTTTCCCTCCCAAAAACAACCCGTTTTTCACCTTCTTGGTATGCGGCGCAGCCGCATGGACGGCTAACGTGAAAATAGGCTGCTGGAGCAGGGCTGTGGGGAAACCTGGTTTCCCCACGCCCCTGCCTGCGGGAGGGCCTGGTCCTCAAGCAGGGGTAGGGGGAAACCCGGTTTCCCCACGCCCCCGCCCGCGGGAGGGCGTGGAAGGGCGCAGCCCTTCCAGAAAAGATCCTTTTGCATCCAGTTGGTGGACGTCTGAAGGGGGTAGATGAACGGGGACCCTCTCCGCGTCTCCCTAACGTGAAAATAAGCCCTCGGCGAGGGGTGTGGGGAAACCGGGTTTCCCCCTTCCCCCACCCGCGGGAGGGTTTGGGAGGGCGCAGCCCTCCCAAGAACAAACTTATTTTCATTGCGGCGTTGTGCGGCGGAGCCGCATGGACGGCTGGAGAAGGCAAACGGAGAAGTCGTGAGAAGGGTTTCGTCTGTGCCACCCTCTCGTATCCGAAGGGAGAAGGCGCTCTGCTCCTCATCCTCCGCCCAGGCCCAGTTGTTATAGTTGTAGTAGGGCAATGTCATTCAGGCTCGGCGAGAGCGTGACCCTCCACACTTGTGCCGGAAATCATCGTAGTATTTGCTTGCCCTGGAATCAAGTTCAGAAAAGACAACCCAAATCTGAGTTATTGAAATAGTTTAAAAATCGTTCATTTTCTGTAAAAGTCAGGTTTCCGGCAACCTTAGCGCCGGGCAGGTTGGGCCGGTACGTGTTCACCTTTCTCCTGGGAGCGCGGGCATCTTGCCCGCGCAGACGCGACGAGGGCGGGCGGCCGTGGCCTGCTGTCGCCCATAGCGAGCGGCGTCTTGCCCGCGCAGACGCGACGAGGGCGTCCCGCCCTCGCTCCCAGGCAGGTGTGTTACCCCAGGTGTGAACAGGTACCTGGGCCGGCTCATTCGACAAACGCCCCCGGATCGGGTACAATGAAAGATGGCATTTACAGCATTCCAACGCGCTGGAGAACTACATGGAGATCGGAATCGTCCGGCCCGTCAACATCACTACCGAGATGCGCACGGCCTACCTGAGCTACGCGATGAGCGTCATCATCTCGCGCGCCCTCCCCGACGCCCGCGATGGCCTCAAGCCGGTGCAGCGGCGCATCCTCTACGGGATGTGGGATATGGGCTTTCGCAGCAATGACGCGTACAAGAAGTGCGCGCGCATTGTCGGCGACGTGCTGGGCAAGATGCATCCCCACGGCGACAGCGCCGTCTATGATGCCCTGGCGCGCCTGGCGCAGCCATGGAGCATGCGCTATCCCCTCGTGGATGGGCAGGGCAATTTCGGCAGCATTGACGGCGACCCACCCGCCGCCATGCGCTATACCGAGGCGCGCCTGGCGGCCATCGCCGAGGAGTTGCTGGTTGATATTGATAGAAATACGGTTGATTTTCGCGACAATTTCGATGGCTCGTATCGAGAGCCAACCGTCCTCCCCGCCCGGCTGCCCAATCTGCTGCTCAATGGCGCTTCGGGCATCGCGGTGGGCATGGCGACCAATATCCCGCCCCATAATCTCGGCGAACTGTGCGACGCCATCAGCTATGTGATTGACAATCCTGAGGCCACGGTCGAGGATCTGATCAAGATCATCCCCGGCCCCGACTTTCCCACCGCCGCCAGCATCCTCGGCGCCGAGGGCATCCTCGCCGCCTACAGCACCGGGCGCGGCCAGATCACTCTGCGCGCCAGGGCCCACGTCGAAGAGGCTTCCCGGGGCGCGTTCAATATCGTCGTCACTGAACTGCCCTACCAGGTGAACAAGGCCCGCCTGCAGGAACGCATCGCCGAACTGGCCAAAGAGCGCAAGATCGAGGGCATTCGCGATGTCCGCGATGAGTCCGATCGCAGCGGCATGCGCCTGGTGATTGTGCTCAAGCAGGACGCGCAGCCGAAAAAGGTGCTCAACGCCCTCTATAAGCATACCCAGATGCAGACCACGTTTGGCATCAATATGCTGGCCCTTGTCGAGGGTGGCCGTCAGCCCAGAGTGCTTACCCTCAAGCGCTTGCTGCAGGAGTACATCACCCATCGCCAGGAGGTCATCCGCCGGCGCACCGAGTTTGACCTGGCGAAGGCCCGTGACCGGGCCCATATCCTCGAGGGCCTGAAGATTGCCCTCGACAATCTCGATGCGGTCATTCGCACCATTCGCGAATCGCGCAGCGCCGAGAGCGCCAGAAATAACCTGATGCGCGTTTTCAACCTCAGCGAGCGCCAGGCCCAGGCCATTCTGGATATGCAACTCCGCCGCCTGGCGGCCCTGGAGCGTAAGAAGATCGAAGATGAGTACCAGGAGGTCATCAAGCTTATCGCCGAACTCGAAGATATCCTCGCCAATCCGAAGAAGGTGCTCCACCTTATCAAGGAGGATATGCGCTACCTCAAGGAGAAATACGGCGATGAGCGCCGCACCCGCATTGTGCCCGATGTCACCGGCGAGGTCAGCGATGAGGATCTCATTCCCGATGTGCGCGTGCTGATCACTATTACCGATCGCGGCTATATCAAGCGCCAGGCCGCCGATGGGTATCGCACCCAGCGCCGTGGCGGGCGCGGCGTCAAGGGCATGGTGACCCGCGAGCAGGACATTGTCCGCCACCTGCTCATCTGTAGCTCGCTGGATAATCTGCTGTTCTTTACCGATAAGGGGAAGGTCTATCAACTCAAGGCCCACGAGGTGCCCGACAGTTCGCGCACCGCCAAAGGCCTGCCCCTGGTGAACCTGATTGCGTTGGAGCCTGGGGAACAGGTCACCAGTATGCTCGCCGTCCCCGATTTCAATGGCGAGTATCTGGTCATGGCCACCCGGCGGGGCAAGATCAAACGCACCCACCTCCGTGAGTATAGCCAGGTCCGCTCCAATGGCCTGATCGCCATCGGTCTGGAAGAAGGCGATACCCTCGGCTGGGTCCAGGTGAGCCACGGCGATGAGGATGTCTTGCTGACCACTGCGCAAGGGCAGACTGCGCGCTTCCGCCAGAGCGAAGTGCGCCCGATGGGGCGCCCCGCTACCGGCGTGAACGGGATCAGCCTTGCCGACAATGACCAGGTGATCAGCATGCAGCTCGCGAAGGGCGACCACGATTTGCTTGTGGTGACCGCCCGCGGCATAGGGAAACGGACCAGCCTCGATGAGTACCCGACAAAGGGCCGCGCCACCGGCGGCGTGATCACCATGCGCCTTCGGCAAGGTGATGAAATCGCCGGCGCCGCTATCGTCACCGATCGCTCGTTGCTCACCTTCGTCACCGCTGGCGGCGTGGTGATGCGCACGACGACCGAAGATGTCCCGCGGCTTGGCCGCGCCACCCAGGGCGTGATCGTGGTCAATCTCGCCCCCGGCGACCGCCTGACCGCCCTTTCGGTCGAGGAGGCCGATGAACAGGAGACCGAACCGCCGACGATTGTCAGCCCCAACGGGGCCTGAGTGACGCGTTCGGTGCGTTCTTGAACGCGAGGGCAATGGCAGGGGGCCGCCTTGTCCGATCCTCCGGCGCCCGCCCTGGGAGCAGGGGTATGGGGAAACCAGGTTTCCCCATGTTTTATGTACAGGGGGTACGCAGTCGCCTCATGACGGGGAGGGGTGGCCGCAGGCCCTCCACGAACCTTGCGTTCCCCGCCCGCGGCGGGGGCGCACCCTGGCGCAGAAAGCAGGAGTCTGCTGGCACCTGTTCACCCCTGGGGGCATCCACGAGCCTGGGAGCGAGGGCGTCGCGCCCTCGTTGCATCTACGCGGGCAAGATGCCCGCGCTCCCAGGAGAACGGTGAACACGTACGTTCGCGGCCGCGGGCGGAACGGGCAGAGGCGCAGCCTCCTCGCGCCCCGCCAACCCGACGTAGAGCGTTTCTCGTAAAGTTCGATGCTAATGAGTTTTAAGAATTAAAACGGGTATAGGCCGCGCAGGCGGCCTTCGCCTCGCATAGCCGAGGGCTTCAGCCCCACGGCCGGTTCGGTATACCGGATTAATTTCTTAAAAACCATCAGCATTTACCAGATACATTGACCATCGTTCGCGTCTGCCGTACTGCTCCACCCTCCCGCAGGCTCGCAGCCTGCGGGAGGGTCATTTTGCAACCTTGCCCGAAAGGTTCAACCTTTCTGCGAACTGCTATAGGGATGAACCGTGGCTTACCGCGCCGTTCCCACCGCCTCTTGCGCCAATGATGATACCGGCAACTGTCGCACCAGGCCCTCGACCCGCAGGCGCGCGCCTTCGCGCCGGTAGATCTCGACAAAACGCTCAACCAGATGCGGGTCCCAGGCGCTGCCGCGCCCGCGCAACAACACCTCCAGCGCCTGTTCGGGTTCCATCGCCGACCGGTAGGCCCGGTCGGCGGTCATGGCCTCAAAGGCGTCGGCGATGGCCAGAATGCGCGCCTCGAGCGGAATGTCCTCCCCGGCCAGGCCTTGAGGATACCCGCTGCCATCGTAGCGCTCGTGGTGGCTCTCGATGATCGGCAGCACCGCGCGCAGCCCGCTCACCCGCTCGATGATCCGCACCCCGATGCGTGGATGCTGCTGCATTACCGCGAACTCCTCATCGTCAAGCCGCCCCGGCTTCAGCAAAATCTGGTCGCGAATCCCGATCTTGCCCACGTCGTGGAGCAGGCCGGCGTAGGTCAGCACCTCCAGGCGATCGGCGGCCAGGCCCACTTCCTCCGCCAGCCGCACCGCGTAGCGCGTCACCTGGCGCGAGTGGCCGAAGGTATGCGCGTCGCGGGCCTCGATGGCCTCGGCCAGGGCCGCGATGGTCTGCCAGTTTTGATCCCTGAGTGCCTGGTACAGCCGCGCGTTGTCCAGTGAAGCCGCCACCTGCCCGGCGAAGATGCCTAACAAGCGGCGCTCAGCGGCGTCGAAGGGCGGTTGCTCGGGGCGCCGGGTCAGGTGTAGGAACCCCACCGGGCGATCATGGCTCCGCAAGGCTACCCCTGCGAAACGTTCGTCAACCTCGCTCCCGCGATACCCGCTCAACTCCAGGTGGGCCGCCTGTAGCGCCGCCGCATCGCAGTCGGCGTCCAGGGTCAGTGCTCGCTCCCGCGCTTCCGCGACCACACTCGAACGGGCCGCCAGCAGGCGCAGGGTTTGCCGGTCAGGGTAGAGCAGCGAGAGGGCCAGCGATTCGGGCAGGAAGCGCTGCCCGAGAAACTCCACGATCTGGGTCGCCTGGGTCTCGACATCCAGCGAGGTGGCGATCAACTGGCTGAACTGGTACATAAAGACCAGATCGGAGAGACGTTCCTTTTCCTGCCGCACGCGCCGCAGTTCCAGCGCCGAACGCACCGTGCGCTCCAGGTTCTCCGCCTCAACCGGTTTCGAGAGATAGTCGAGCGCCCCGAGTTTCAAGGCCTGGCGCGCCGAGTCGACACTGGCATAGGCGGTAAACACCACCACGTCGGTCTCGGCATGGCGCCGGCGGATGTGCTCCAGCAGGGCGATGCCGTCCATGACCGGCATCTCGAGGTCCACCAGGGCCAGGTCGTAGGGCTGGCGCTGGAGCAACTCGACCGCCTGGCCGCCGTGCTCGGCGGTTTCAACGCGATAGGCGTTG